>DATJEJ010000173.1:0-4974 GCA_035496795.1 Candidatus Omnitrophota bacterium | reverse complement strand
CTGCGCGCCGCGCTCGCCGATCTCGCGGCGGCCTGGGGCGACCGGCCGGCGTCGGTCTCGCGCGAGCTGACGAAGAAGTTCGAGGAGACGCGCCGCGGCACGCTGCGCGAGCTCTTGGCGTGGGTGGAGTCGTCACCGCCGCGCGGCGAGTTCGTGCTGGTGGTGGGAGGGGCGCCGCGGGATCGCGGGGAGGACGAGGAGGAGCGCGCGTGAACGATACCTGGAAGACCACGAGCCGGTCCTGGTTCCACCCGATCGCCCGCTGGCTGGCCGGCCGCGGCGTCACTCCCGACGCGATCACGGGACTCTGCGACATGCTGGACGGCGACGTCGCGCGGCTGCGCGGCGCCGCGAGCCCGTTCGGCGCCTTTCTCGACTCCACGCTCGACCGCCTGGGGGAGGGGGCGCTCTTCGGCGGGCTCGCGACCTACTACTTCACGCGCGCTTCGGGCGGAGCGGTCTGGTTCCGCTCGAGCGGGGTGGAGGGCTCGTTCGGCGATCCCGACGCGCAGACCCTCGCCGTGCTCGCGCTGGCCACGCTCGTCCTGTCGCTGCTCGTCTCCTACACGCGGGCGCGCGCCGAGGGGCTGGGGCTGGAGTGCAGGGTCGGCATCATGGAGCGCCCGGAGCGCCTCCTGGCCCTCATGGCGGGCGCGCTCCTGGGCCATCGCTTCATGCCCGGCGTGCTCGGCCTCCTCTTCCTTTTGACCCTCGTCACCGTCCTGCAGCGCGTGTATCATGTGCGCCGATTGACACGCACGGGTCCGGCCTGATCCCGGTTACCGGAGGCAGACAAACCATGGGTAAGATTCGCGTCGGCATCATCGGCGTGGGCAACTGCGCTTCCTCGCTCGTCCAGGGCGTGCACTACTACAAGAACGCCAAGGACAACGACTTCGTCCCAGGCCTCATGCACGTGAACCTGGGCGGTTATCACATCCGCGACATCGAGTTCAGCGCGGCCATCGACATCGACAAGAACAAGGTCGGCCGCGATCTTTCCGAGGCGATCTACACGTGGCCGAACAACACCTACAAGTTCGACGACGTCCCGCGCAGCGGCGTTCCCGTGGCGCGCGGCATGACGCACGACGGGCTGGGGCAGTACCTCTCCAAGATCATCCAGAAGGCGCCCGGCTCCACGGCCGACATCGTGCGCCTCCTCAAGGAGACCAAGACCGACGTCGTCGTGAACTACCTCCCCGTGGGGAGCGAAGAGGCGACGAAGTGGTACGTGGAGCAGGTCCTGGAGGCGGGCTGCGCGTTCGTGAACTGCATCCCGGTCTTCATCGCCCGGGAGAAGTACTGGCAGCGGCGCTTCGAGCAGAAGAAGCTCCCGGTGATCGGCGACGACATCAAGTCGCAGGTCGGCGCGACCATCACCCACCGCGTCCTCACGCGTCTCTTCCGTGAGCGCGGCGTCCGGCTGGAGCGCACCAGCCAGCTCAACGTGGGCGGGAACACCGACTTCCTGAACATGCTGGAGCGCTCGCGGCTGGAGTCGAAGAAGATCTCCAAGACCAACGCCGTCTCCTCCATGCTCGACTACGACCTCGGTGCGAAGAACATCCACATCGGTCCGAGCGACTACGTCGAGTGGCTGGACGACCGGAAGTGGGCCTACATCCGGATGGAGGGGCGCACGTTCGGGGACGTGCCGCTGAACCTCGAGATGAAGCTGGAGGTGTGGGACTCGCCCAACTCGGCGGGCGTCGTGATCGACGCGGTCCGATGCGCCAAGCTGGCCCTGGACAACGGCCTCTCGGGCGCCCTGATCGAGCCGAGCGCCTACTTCAAGAAGTCGCCTCCGGTGCAGTTCCCGGACGACCAGGCGCGCCAGATGGTCGAGGACTTCATCGCCAAGTACGGCCAGAAGCAGGCGCGGCCCAAGCGCGCGGAGGCCGCCAAGCCGGTTCGCGCGCCCCGCGGCAAGCTGAAGCGCGCCGCGCGCCGGAGCGCGTAGACCGGGAGTTCGCGCCGGCCGATGCGGGGACTCCTCCTCACGCTGGAGGGGATCGAGGGCTCGGGGAAGTCCACCCAGGCCGCGGCCCTCGCGAAGGACCTCGAATCGGCCGGCATTCCCGTGCTCCTCACCCGGGAGCCCGGGGGCGTTCCGGTCGCCGAAACCATCCGCAAGGTGCTCCTGAACCCCGACTCGGGGTCTATCCAGCCGATCACGGAAGTGCTACTCTTTATGGCAGCGCGATCGGAACACGTCGCGCAAGCTGTCAGGCCGGCCCTGGAAGCCGGCCAAGTTGTTATATGTGACCGTTTTACTGACGCAACCCTGGCATACCAGGGAGGGGGGCGTTCCGTCCCCGACGACCTGATCCGGCGATTGAACGATATCTCCACCGGGGGTATCCAACCGGATCGGACGTACCTCCTCGACCTCGAGGTGCCGCTCGGCGCCGAAAGGGCCCAGAGGAGGAGCGGGGCGGCGGGCAAGGATCGCATCGAGCGCTCCGGCGCCGAATTCTTCGATGCGGTGCGTCGGCGGTATTTGGAGCTCGCGGCAAGGGAACCGGAGCGTTTCCTGCTACTGCGGGGTAATGAGTCGATAGCCGACGTAGCGCGTCTAATCCGAGAGGACGCGTGGTCCCTGATCCGCAGCCGGGCCCTCCCGTCAAGCGGGCGGCCGAACCCGAGGAACCCCAAATGAATCGCAGGCAAATCTTCGCGGTCGTTGTCATCGTCACGGCGCTCATCGCCGGCACCTGGGCCGTGGGCCGGGTCCAGGAGACGCAGGACAACACCTACTCCAACATCGAGCGGTTCATCCAGGTCCTCACCAAGGTCCGGGATCACTACGTGGAGCCGGTCACCAGCGACAAGCTGATGGACGCGGCCATCCGCGGGATGCTCCGCACGCTCGACCCCTACTCGCAGTATCTCGACAAGGAAGAGGCCCAGCGCCTGGAGACCACGACGCACGGCGCGTTCGGCGGGATCGGGATCTCGATCGGGATCCGCGACGGCTGGGTCACCGTGATCTCGCCCATCGAAGGCACGCCGGCCTGGCGCGCCGGGATCCAGGGCGGCGACCGGATCATCAAGATCGACGGCACCTCGACCGAAGGGCTTTCCCTCGACGACGCGATGAAGAAGATGCGCGGCGACAAGGGAACGTCGGTGGTCCTGACCATGTATCGCGAGGGGCGCGACAAGCCGATCGACTTCACGATCGTCCGCGACATCATCACCATCAAGAGCGTCCCGTACGCGGGCATGCTCTCCAACGGCGTGGGCTACATCCGGCTCTCCAACTTCTCCGAGCGCAGCCGCGAGGAGATGGACGCCGCGCTGGCCAAGGTGGAGAAGGAGAATCCCAAGGGGCTGATCCTGGATCTCCGCTACAACCCGGGCGGCCTCCTCTCGCAGGCCGTCGAGGTCTCCGAGGAGTTCGCGCCGCGCGGCAAGAAGATCGTCTACACCCGGGGGCGCGATCCCTCGCAGAACAAGGACTTCTTCTCCTCGTCGGACCAGCCGCACAGCCGCTACCCGCTGGTCGTGCTCGTGAACCAGTACACGGCGAGCGCGTCGGAGATCGTCTCGGGCGCGGTGCAGGATCTGGATCTGGGCCTGGTGGCCGGGCAGACCTCGTTCGGCAAGGGCCTCGTGCAGACGGTCATTCCGCTCACGCGGAGCGTGAAGGGACCCAAGCTCAAGCTGACGACGGCGAAGTACTACACGCCCAGCGGCCGCTGCATCCAGAAGGACGAGCAGCTCAAGGACGGCGCGCTGGCGGCGACGGATGACGACGAGGACAGCGACACGCCGGCGCTTCCCGACTCGATGAAGGCGAAGCGGCCGAAGCCGGAATACCACACCGAGATGGGACGCACGGTGTTCGGCGGCGGCGGCATCACCCCCGACGTCGAGCTGGACGAGGTGAAGTACCCGCGGCTGGTCGAGGATCTCGAGTCGAAGCAGCTCTTCTTCAAGTACGCGGTCCACTATGCCGCCAAGCATCAGCAGGCGCCGCCCAAGTACGCGATCACGCCCGCGATGCGCGAGGACTTCCTCGGACTCTTGAAGACGGAGAAGTTCGACTACGATCCCGATTCGCTCCAGGCCGCGCAGCGGTTCGTGGACACGGGGCTCCGCCGCGAGCTGGCGCGCCGCTACGCCAGCGACGAGGAGGCCTACCACGTCGCGATCGAGGACGACGACCAGGTGCGGGCGGCCGCCGCGCTGTTCGACAAGGCGCCGACGCTGCCCAAGCTGCTCTCGCTCGCGAGCGAGATTCACAAGAACCGCGTGAAGAACCCGGAAACGCCCGTTCGCTGATCGGATGCAGGCCGGCCCGATCCGCATCGAAGGCAAGGTCCTATTGTCGCCGCTCTGCGGCGTGACCGACTCGCCGTTCCGTAGCCTCGCCAAGAGGCACGGAGCGGCGATGGTTTTTTGTGAGATGACCTCGTCGGACGGCCTGGTCCGCGAGAACCCGAAGACCTACGAGCTGCTGGAATACAAGGCCGAGGAGCGCCCGATCGGAGCGCAGCTGTGCGGCGCCGATCCCGAGGTGATGGCCGACGCGGCGCGCATCGTCGAGAAGCTGGGCTTCGACGTGCTGGACCTGAACTACGGCTGCCCGGTGCGCAAGGTGATCGCCCGCGAGGCGGGAGCGGCCATGCTCACCGATCTCGAACGCCTCGAGCGGGTCACGTCGGCGGTGGTGAACGCGGTGAAGCTCCCGGTGACCGCGAAGATCCGGATCGGCTGGGACAAGAACTCGACCAACGCGCCCGACGTCGCCCGGGTGCTCGAGCGCTCCGGCGTGAAGTGGATCACGGTGCACGCGCGCTCCCGCTCCGAGAAGTTCGCGGGGCAGGCGCACTGGGAAGTGATCCGCGACGTGAAGGAGGCGGTGCCGGACCTGCCCGTGATCGGAAACGGCGACGTGAAGACGCCGGAGGACGCCCAGCGGATGATCGCCGAGACCGGTTGCGACGCCGTGATGGTGGGGCGGGG
>DATJEJ010000172.1:0-9066 GCA_035496795.1 Candidatus Omnitrophota bacterium | reverse complement strand
CCGCGGGCCGACGAAGACGTCCTCCTCGATCACGGTCAGCTCCAGGAAGCATCCGGAGTGGATGCGCGAGCGAGCCCCCACGCGATTGCCGAATTCCAGGATGGCCCCGGTGCCGATGGACGCTCCCTCGCCGATCTCGTTGTCCTCGCGGATCGAGACGCACTGGCCCGTCTGCTCGCCGGCGCCCAAGACCGTGCCGGCGTTGATGGTCGTGTAGGGGCGAATCACCGCACCGGGGCCGATGATCAGCTTCAGCTCGCCGGGCTCCTTGCCGCGCGGAGGCTTGCCGAGGACGAGCGGCGCTTCCAGCACCGCGCCTTCCCCGATCTCGACGCCGGGATAGACCTGGACTCCGGGAAGGGCTTCGATCGCCGCGCTGCTGCTCATGATGTCACCTCGTATCGATGCGGCCGCTGCCGTTGCCATTCCCGTGGCCGTTGCCATTCCCATTGCCGTGGCGCGCGCCGACCAGCTTCCTCGCCCGCGCCATCTCCAGCGGATCCACCGGTGACACGGCGCCATCCGGAAGGATCTTCTCCAGCCGGTTTCCGTTCTTCCCGCTCCGCTCGATCGCCTCCAGAACGCGCACGACGCGCAGCCCGCTCAGGCCGTCGGTGCGCGGCCGGTCGCCGCTCATGGCGCACTCCAGGAAGTGGTCGATCTCCAGCTGGAGCGGCTCCGTCGTGGGGATGGCCGGCGAGACGATGTCGCCGGTGCGATAGGTCAGCGTGTACTCGTTGAAGGTCGTGGGCTCCAGGAACTCGACGCCGCGGTCGAACACCTTGACCCGCTCCATCGCGTTCGTGTCGTCGTAGATCAGCATCTTCTGCGAGCCCACGATCGTGGTCTGACGCAGCTTGCTGGGCGAGAGCCAGGACACCTGCAAGTTGGCGATCGTCCCGCTCGCGAACTGGAGGTTCACGAACGCGACGTCGGAGATCCCCGGACGCACGTACGCGCCGCCCATCATCGCGACCGCCGAGGGCGCCTCGTCCAGCCAGTAGAAGAGCATCGACAGATCGTGGGGCGCTAAGTCCCACACCACGCTCACGTCCTTCTGGTGGATGCCCAGGTTCACGCGGATGGCCGAGACGTAGAAAATGTCCCCGAGCGTGCCCGACTCGATGATCTGCTTGATCTTCACGACGGGCGGGGAGAATTCGAAGGTATGGCCCACCATCAGGGTCACGCCGTAGCGGTCGGCCAGGTCGATCAGCTCCTCGGCCTCGGCGACCGAGGCGGTCAGCGGCTTTTCCACGAACGTGTGGCGGCCCGACTCGATGCAGGCGCGCGCGAGGGGATAGTGCGTCGAGACGGGGGTGGCGATCAGCACCGACTCGACCAGGCGGTCGGCCAGGAGCTCTTCGACGCTCCCGACGCACCGCAAGTGCGGAAATCGTTCGCGCGCGCGCTCCAGGTTCGAAGTGCTCGCGTCGCACACGGTGACGCCGTCGCACTTCCGGTTCGAGAGCAGATTCCGAACGAGATTCGGTCCCCAGTACCCGCAGCCGATCACCCCGACGTGCATCATCCCCTCCCCGCGGCCCCGAGACCCGCCGCAACAATCCCGCCCCTAGTAGCCGCCCCTTCCCCGAATCATCGCGGGCAGCGTCTGAGCGATCAGCCACAGATCCCGGCCGATGCTCCCGTGATGCGCGTAGTGCAGATCCAGAATCACCATCTCGTCGAACGCCACGTGGCTGCGCGCCGTCACCTGCCAGAGCCCGGTGCATCCGGGCATGACGTCGAGGCGCCGGCGCTGCCAGGGCCGGTAGAGATCCCACTCGTACGGAAGGCAGGGGCGCGGGCCGACCAGGCTCATCTCCCCCACGAGCACGTTCCAGAGCTGCGGCAGCTCGTCGAGCGAAAACGCGCGGAGCCAAGCGCCGACCGGAGTGACGCGGGGATCCTGCGTGAGCTTGTAGATCTTGGTTCCGTCGGCGGCGACCGACGCGGGGGCGCCGCTCTGGATGTAGGACGCCAGGTAATCGCGGTGGGCGCTGGGATCGTTGCCGGACACCATCGTGCGGAACTTGAGCATGGTGAACCGGCGGCCGCGGCGTCCGACCCGCTCCTGGCGGAAGAAGATCGGCCCGGGCGAGGAAAACTTCACCGCGATCGCGATCACCAGGAACAAGGGTGCGAGCGCGACCAGGCAGGCCGCCGAGCCGGCGACATCGATCACGCGCCGCAACGGCGCCTCGGGGCCGCGCAAATCCGGACGGCGGAAGCGCATCGCGGGAACCCCCGCCATGTCGGCGATCGTGGAGCGCCCCGTCACGACGTGGAGCTGATTCGAGACCACGACCACCTCGGCCGCGGCATCGAGGCAGGCGAAGGCGGTGTCGAACACCTCCTCCAGGGCGCGCCCCTGCGGCTCGATCACCACTTCGCTCACGCCCAGCGTCTCCACCAGGTCGCGCGCGCTCTCGGGAGTCGTCGAGGAGAACTCGTGGAGGTGCACCGCGCGCGCGCCGTCGTAGCTCTCGTGGTAGTGCTCGACCAGCCGCACCGCGCGCTCGCTGTCGCCCAGCACCAGCACCGGCCCGTGGGCCAGCCGGCGGTACGCCTGTCGCGCCAGCGGCCGCACGACCAGGAGCCGCCCCAGGATCAGGAAGAGCAGCGTCGCCGGCAACGACAGTCCCACGGCGAGACGGCTCTCGAAAGGAACCTCGATCTTCAGCGCGAACGCGACGAGGTGCGTGAGCACCCAGGCGGGAAGGGCCGCGCCGAGCACGCGCAGGAGCTGCCCCGTGATGGAGATCATCGCGCGCGGCGCGTAGGCCTCGCGCGCGCTCAGGAACGCGATCCAGAGAAGGGCCGAGCATCCGAAGAGCGCCAGGCCGTCGGGCCGCGCGAGCGGCGTCAGCAGACGTTCGGGGGTGAAGCGGACGAGCGCGGTGAGGAAGAACGCGGACGCGATCGCGGCGAGGTCGGCAGCGATGGCAACGGCCGTGACGGCGCGATGCGCCGCGGGCGCCGCGGGACGATAGGGTTCGTCCGAGGGACCCGGTCGCGATGCGTCGAAATGTGCGCTCTCGGGCGAAGCCGGGGGGAGATCACGGCTCCGCGTGGCGAAACTCTCCTGCTTCAGTGCGGTCCTCCCGGCGGTGCCTCGCCGCCGTGTCGGTGTGCGGACCACATTCGGGGGCCTTCCCTGCCCCGCCACGAAACGCAGTAGAACAGCGTAGAGCTACCGAGTCAACGCTTATTTGCTTGGGGCGCAGCCGTTAAGCCGAACGACTTCACGCCTTGGATGACCTCGTCCATCTGCTGGAAGGAGAGCTCGGCGAACATCGGCAAGGAGAGACACTCGCGCGCCCATGCCTCCGCCTCGGGAAAATCTCCCTCACGGTGACCCAGGGTCGCGTAGGCGTCCTGGAGGTGCACCGGGATCGGATAGTGCAGCCCTGTCTGCACCCCGAGCGCCCCGAGATGCTCTCGCAACGCTTCGCGCCGCTTCGAGCGTATGACGAAGAGGTGGTAGACCGACTCGCACGACTCCGCCTCGAAGGGGATCGCGACCCCCGCGCCCGCCAGCTCCTCTTCGTAGACCGCGGCGTGCGCGCGGCGCGCGCGGTTCCAGCGGTCCAGGTGCTGCAGCTTCACCCCGAGCACCGCGCCCTGGATCCCCTCGAGCCGCGCGTTGTACCCCACCTCGGCGTGGTGATAGCGCTCCGTCTGGCCGTGGTCGCGCAGGCGGCGCAGATGCGCCGCCAGCTCGTGGTCGTTGGTCGCGATCGCGCCCCCCTCGCCGTAGGCGCCCAGGTTCTTTCCCGGGTAGAAGGAGAAGCAGCCCGCGCGTCCGAACGATCCCACCCGCCGGCCGCGGTAATGCGCGCCGTGCGCCTGGCAGGCGTCCTCGATCACCATCAGCCCGCGCTCGGAGGCGAAGCGGAGGATCGGCTCCATGTCGGCGGGCTGGCCGTAGAGATGCACCGGAAGGATCGCCTTGGTGCGGGGCGTGACCGCGGCCGCGAGGAGCGAGGCGTCGAGATTCGCCGTGTCGCGGCGCACGTCCACGAACACCGGCTTGGCGCCCACGTGCGACACCGCCTCGGCGGTCGCGATGAAGGTGTGGGCGGGGACGATCACCTCGTCGTCGGGCCCGATCCCCAGCGCGAGCATCGTGAGCTGGAGCGCTACGGTGCCGTTGTTCACGCCCACCACTTCCTGGACGCCGAGGAACTCGGCGAAATCGCGCTCGAACCGCTCCACCGCCGGCCCCAGCACGAACGCGCACGAGGTGACGACCTCGCGCATCGCCGCGTCGATCTCTTCCTGGATGTTCTGGTATTGCGCTTTGAGGTCTACGAAGGGAACGCCCACCGTTTCCTCCCCATTGCCCCAGCCCGCGTCCGGTGCGTCCCGAGGTCCCAGATCTGGTCCACCACGTGCTCGCGAAGGTCGCCGCCGTAGCGGAAGGGCGGCGCTTCCGGCTTCTTGACGAACGGAATCGCCGCGACCGCCTCCGGATCGCGAACGGCGGTCAGGCGCCCGGTACGGATCAGCTCCTGGTCCAGCGCCCCCGCCGGACCCGTGAAGATGCTGTAGGCCGGCGTGCCGAGGAGTGCCGCTTCACGGTTCATCGTGCCGCCGCCCGAGATCGCGAGATCGGCCGCCGCCAGAAGCGAGAGCCCATCCAGCGGCCCTTCGGGAACGAGGATGTTGGCGGCGCGGGCGGAGTCGGGCACCATCTCCGTTGCGTCGCGACGAAGCCAGATCGCCCGTACCCCTTGCCCCTGCCCGATCCGCCGCGCCACCGCGTCGAGAATCGCTTCGCTGGCCGCGTCGTGATAGTGGGCCGTTCGGCTGGGAGGGCGTACGACCACAAGCACCTCGTCGTCTCGAATTTCGAGCTTGCGGCGGATGGTGCGATCCGGAACGAAATCGGCGAGATAGATCTCCTCCTTGAATCCTTCGAACGTGCGCCAGGGATCGCCGGGCCGCGCGCCGACGACGCTGGTCGCCACCGCGCTCGGAATCAGGATGCGGTCGCAGAAGCGACGGAAGAGCCACGTCGAGACGTGCTCGTAGTCGAACATCGTGAGGTTGGGTACGCCCGCCAGGCGGGCCGCCGGCGGCAGCGAGCGGGAGCCGTGCCCCACGGCCACGTCGAAGCGCTCGCCCGAGGCGTAGCGCGCGAGCGCCGCGGCGCGCCCCGCGAGCGCGGTGGCCTTGGCGGCGGCGCCGCGCGGCTGTCCCCGTCCGATGATCGTGTGCTCGATCGACGCGGCCCGGAGCAGCTCGGGAACGAACGTCCGGCCGCGAGCGGTCACCGAGACGTCGGCGCCCTTCTCGCGAAGACGCCCGATGATGGGGCGAAAGATCTGGACGTGCGGCGCGTTGTCGACGTCGATCCAGACCCTCACGCGACGCCCACGGGTGCCGAGGGAGCCGTCGCTTCCACCGTCCGGAGCGACTCCACGGTCGCCAGGCCCAGGGCCATCCACGCCTGCACCCAGCGCAGGAACTCACGCTCGTCGCGCCACCCGCGGGCGATGCGATAGGCGAAGTGCGACTCGCCCGGGATCCAGAGCGCGCGCAGCGACCAGTCCGCGATCGCGAATGCCGCGGCGCGAGCGCTGTGCCGGCGCGAGTCGGACGCGGCTTCGGACTGGGCGACCGCCCCGTACGTGACCATGCCCTGCGCGGCCGAGTGCGCGTCGAACGGCGAGGAGTCGGGCAGCGTGAGCCGCGCGGCGCCGTTCGGAGCGAAGAAACGGCCGTAGGCTTCGATCCCGCGCGAGAGCGCGCCGTCGGGCACCGGATAGCCCATCTCGCGCGCGTGCACCAGGGACTCCAGCACGTATCCCGTGTGGAAGGAGTCCATCCAGGCGCCCCCCTTCTCCGTGGAGTAGGGCCACGATCCGTCGGGCCGCTGCGCCTGCAGCACGAAGCGGAGGAGCTTGCCGGCGAGGACCGCCAGCTCGGGTTCGCCGCCCACGCGAGCCGCGCGAAGCAGCAGCCGTCCCGCGAGCGCCGACACGTTCACGACGCGCGTGCGGTCGGCCGGGGTGTAGGAGATGGCGGCGGCATCGGGCGCCACCGGCGTGACGTTGAGCCCCGAAGCCAGGAAGCGCGCGGCGCCCAGTCCCAGCGCGCGCGCGTTCGCGTCCTCGAACACCTCGGCGGCGTGAAGCGCGTGCCATCCGACCGTGACGGTCACCACCGCGTTCGGCGTCTCCGCGGGCGCCCAGAAGGACCGCGACTGCCAGGGGAAGGGGTAGCCCCATCCCAGTCCCCCGCCGGCGGGGGTCGCGCGCGATTCGATCTCGGCGATCATCTCGCGCGTCAGCTCGCGGGGGCGCTTCGCTCCCAGAAGATGCCGCCCGCGCGTGACCGCGCCCAGGAACAGCGCGAGCCCCTTCGTGTTCACCGTGGCCGGCGGATTCGTGAAGGTGCGTGCCGCCGGCACGCGCAGCACCAGCTGCGAGAGCACGAAGCGAGGCAGGCCGCCGAAGCGCGTGACCGCGCGGCCCAGGGGAGAGAGAAGCGCGTCGTAGGGGTCCGATCCGGCCCAGCCGTCCAGCTCGGCGCGTTCCAGGATTCGATGAAGGGCGTCCGCGGATGTCATGTCACCACTCCTCGCGCCGAATCGGCCGCGCCTCGCGAATCGAGCGGGCGGCGGCCAAGGTCAGCGCTGTGCTGAGGATGCTCTCTTCTTCCGGAATCGGGGTCGGGGCCCCCGTCCGGACCGCTTCGAGGAAGGCTTTGACCTCCGTCGCGTGCCCCTTGTCGCGCGCGCCCCAGCTCTTGGTGCGGCGTTTGCCCGCGCGATGGATGGAGGCCGAGCGGAAGTCGTCGATCACGAGAGATGTGCCGGAGCGGTGGATCTCGATCCGCTCCTTGGGAAGCGAGGAATCGCCGTTCGCGAGATAGTCGATCGCGGCCGTGGCGCCGTTTTCGAACTGGAGATCGACGCGATAGCTCTGATGCCCCGTCTCTTCCAGGGGCGCGTCGAGCGCTCGCGCTTCGATCCGGGTCGGGGCGGAGCCCGCGACGTAGCAGGCGTAGTCGATGAAATGGCACGCCTCGCCCAGGAGCCGGCCGCCTCCGGATTCGCGGTCCAGCAGCCAGTGCCGGTGCGGGAGCGCGCCCGCGTTCACGCGGATCAGGACGCGAAGCCCGGCGCTGTTCGGTCCCAGGGCGTCCAGGGCCCAGGTCGTGGCCGGAGCGAAACGGCGGTTGAAGCCGACCATCAGGCGGCCCTGGGTCTCGTGGAGCGCCGCCGTCACCGCCTGGAGCTCTTCCGTCGTGAGCGCGAGCGGCTTCTCCACGAAGACCGCCCGGTTCTTGCGGAGCGCCTTGACCGCGTACTCGGCATGCACGTCATGCCGGGTGGCGATGATGACGACCTCCGTCCGGGGATCGTCGATCGCGTCGTCCGCCACCGTACCCGCCACCCGGAACCGCGCGCGCCGTTTCGCCGTCTCCGCCTTGATCGGCGTGGCGGTGATCACGCGCTCCAGCTTGGCCCCCGACGCCTTGACCGGAGGAAGCAGGTAGGTGGACGCGAAGTTGCCGAGACCCAGGAAGGACACCTGAAGCGGACGCGGCTTGAACCGGCGCCGGGCACGCGGCTCGGCAGGAGGCTCCACGGGGGTCACCGGTGCATCCGCGAGGAACCCCGGCAGCGACGGCACGGCAGGCGTCTCTGACGGAGCGTCGCCGTTCATGGATGGGGCCGGGCCGTATTCCAGCACGACCGAGATCGGCGATGGTCCGTTCTTCCCCGCGAGCAACTCGTAGCCCTCCGGCGCGCGCTCGAAGGGGAGCGTGACCGGCTTCAACCCCTCCAGCGTGAGCCGTCGCGTGGCCAGGAGGGTCAGGAACTCCTCCATATTGCGCCGCTCCGTCCACGGAACGAACCCCACCGGGTACGCCATCCCCTTCTCCTCGAAGGAGGGATCGTAGCGTCCGGGCCCGTAGGAGCGAGATACCGTCAAGCTCAGCTCCTTCTCGTAGAACGGCTCGCGAGGAACATCCAGGTCCACCGCGCCGACGACCACGACCTTGGCCCGGTCGCGCGCCGCGGCCCCCGCGAGGACCAGAGGCTGATTGTCCGCGCCGCCCGCCGTGATGAGAACGACGTCCGAGCCCCGCCCCGAGGACCAGTCGAGGATCTGCTGGGCGGTGGAGCTGTCCAGAGAGGTGTCCGCCCGCTCGGCGCCCGATTGTAGCGCCAGATCCACCCGATCACGCCGAGGATCGACGCCGAATACATGAGCTCCGGCCGCCACGCAGAGGCGAAGGGTCAGCTGGCCGATGAGCCCGAGGCCGATGATGAGCACGCGGTCGCCAAGAACCACGTTGCCGGTGCGGATGCCGTGGAGAGCGATGGACCCGATGGTGGTGAACGCCGCGTCGGCAAGATCGACGCCAGGAGGGATTCGGGCAGCGAGGTTCTCCGGAATGGACGCTACTTCAGCATGGGAAGCGCCAGCCCCTCCGCAGGCAACCCGGTCGCCAACCCGTAGGGTGGTGTCGCATTCTCCAATCGCGGCAATCGTTCCCGCGAGCGAATAGCCCAGGGGCTGAGGCTGTCCCAGTCGATCCCGGACCTTGTGCCATGCGGCACCTAGGCCTTCGCTACGAATGGTATCGAGAACTTTGGCCACCTGGTCGGGACGTTGGCGAGCCTTGTCCAACAGCGACTTCTCGGCCAGGGCGACCTTGGAGGATTCGGTGCCCGGAGAAATCGCTGAATGGGCCACGTGAACGAGGACGCACCCTCGCTCGGGGCGCGGCGTGGGCACTTCGCGGACGCTCACGGTCCCGCGCGAGGGATCCAGATCGATCTGCCTCATGTCGTCACGACATTCGGGGCCAAGTCTATCTCCCTCGATGGAGTGCCGCTCCCCGCATACGCAGGGTTGTCGCAGAATTCCTGCATCCAGAGCTCCAACGTGAGCAGGGCCCATATCCGAAGCGAGTGATCCTCGCGGCCCGTGTGGTGCTCCCGGACCAGACCCTGAACCACATCGGAATCCAAGAGCCCCCGCGCGCGCACGCGGGAAGGATTCAATACGTCCCGGACGTACTCCGCAAGATCCCCGGCCAGCC
>DATJEJ010000171.1:0-13677 GCA_035496795.1 Candidatus Omnitrophota bacterium | reverse complement strand
GCACCGCTCGGCATCGCCGTCACCGACGACTCGTCGCACGCCTCGAGCTACGGCCCCGTGGCCGTGAACGCCGGCGCGCCCTACCGGCTCGCCGCCGATCCGCCCGCCGCCGGCACGATCCCGGCGGGCGGTTCGGCGACGGTTCGCGCGCGGGTGTTCGACGCGTTCGGAAACGCCGCGCCCGGAGATTCGGTCGCGGCGTCGGTGGTCGCGGGCGGGGGAAGCGTGGTTCCGGGCGCTGCCGTCACGGACGTCTCGGGCGCCGTTGATTTCGCGCTGAACGGAGGCGCGACGCCGGGAACGGTGACGCTCCGGCTCGTGGCCGTGGGGAGCGCCGCGCCCGACCCGGTCCGTTCCGATTCGGTCTCGGTGTCCGTCGTTCCCTCCGCGGCGGCCGCGGTCGAGTTCGCGACGGCGGGAACCGTGACGGCGGGAGCCTCTCTCGACGTCGCGATCACGCTGCGCGACGCGTTCGGGAACGTGGCCCTGGGCGCCGTGCCGACGCTCCAGCTGGACACGTCGTCGTCCCAGCCCGACTCGGTGTCCTGGGCGCCGGGGGCCGGCGCGGCCGGATCGCTCGTGGGCAATCCGGCCGACGACCGCGCTTCCTATGCGTTCGCGCCGGCAGACTCCGGCACGGTCACGCTGCGGGTCCGGTTCACGCGGGCGGAGACGCTGCGCGTGAGCGCCTCGGGCGTGGGCCCGGCGGTCACGTCGGGAGACGTGGTCGTGACGCCCGCCGCGCCCGCGACGCTCGCGGCCGCCGGCGGGGATGGACAGACGGCGGTGGTGAACCACCTGCTCGCCCAGCCGCTCCGCGCGACGGCTCGCGACGCGTTCGGAAATCCCGCTCCAGGCGCCGTGGTCTCCTTCCGCGTCCGCGCCGGCGGAGGCTCGCTGGACGTCGTGAGCGGAGCGCCCGCCGATTCCAATGCCGTGACCGACGCCTCCGGCGAGGCGCGCTGCGACGTCGTGCGCCTCGGCACGGTGGCGGGCGCCTCGAACAACCGGATCGCGGCGGTCCTTCCCGCCGTGGGAGACAGCGTCCTCTTCAGCGCGACCGCGCTGCCCGACACCGCCGCGGCCCTGGCGCTCCAGCCCTCGTCGCTCGCGCTCGCGCCGGGAGGCACGTCGCCCGTCACGGCGACCGCGCGCGACCGATTCGGGAACCCGGTCCCGGGGACGGCGCTCACCCTGTATCTCGGGTCCGCGCCGGCCGGCTCGCTGGAGTCCACGGGCGCGACCAGCGGGACCGGTACGACGCAGGCCGGCGTCACGGACGCGGCCGGCTCGCTCGCGGTCCGCTACCGCGCGCCGACGACGGCTCCGGCGGGGGACCTCATCTATGCGCGCGGGACCGCCATCGGCCCCGTAAGCATCGCCGCGACCGTCGCGCCCTCCGCCGTGGACTCGCTCGCCGTCCTGCCGGACGCTTCGACCTGGATCGCGGGCGCGCCGGTGCGGGTCCGCGTGCGCGCGCTGGACGCCTCGGGGAACCCCGCCCTGGGGGACACCGCGACGATCGTGATGGGCTCGACGGGTACCGCGGGCGGCGCCGTCTCGTTCGCGCCCCGGTTCGGACCGCTCTCCGGAGGCGAATTCGTCACGTTCGCCACGGCCACCGCGGCGGGACCGCTCCAGGCCACCGCGAAGACCGCGACGGGAGCGGCGACGTTCGCGTCCGGATCGGTCGTGGTCGCTTCGGCGGCTCCCGCCGGCGCGATTCCGATCGCGGCGGCGCGCGATACGCTGACGGCCGACGGCCGGAGCACGACCACCGTGGCGTTCGGACCGCTGCGCGACGCCTACGGCAACACCGCGGCCCTGGGATCGCTGATCACCGTGAGCGCCGATTCGCTCGTCGCGCCCGACGCTTCGCCCTCGCCGGGACTCCAGATCGCCACCGGCGCCGACGACCTCGCGCGCGCCCTGCTCGTGGCCCCGCCCGTGGCCGGCCCGGGCACGATTCGCGCGGCCAGCGTGCTCGGCACGGCCCGCGATTCGCTCGCGATCGTCTATCTCCCGCCGCCCTCGCTGGCGTTCGCGGGGGCGCTTTCGCCGACCGTGGTGGCGCCGGGGCAGCCGGCCGCGTTCGCGCTGGACGTGCGCAATGCCGCCGCCGCCGGGGCCGTCACGCTCGGCACCGGGTCCGCGTTCTCCTTCGGATCGGGCGCCGGCGTGTATTACGTCCCGCTCGCGGCGGCCGTCACCATCCCCGCCGGCGCCGTGCGCACCCTCACGATGACCGGCGCTCCCGTCTCGACCGGTCTGACTCCCGGGACCTACGCGCCCTCCCTTCGGCTGATCGGGACGGACGCGGCCGGCGGACCGCTCGACTTCTATCTCTCGCTGGCCGGCGCGCAGGTGCACGTGGCGGGGATCCAGGTCGCCGCCGTAAGTGCCGCGCCCGACCCCGTGCCGCTCGGCTCGACGGGGCTCTCGCTCACCTTCCGCGTGGACAACGCGGCCGCGTCGCCGGCCGCGATCGACGCGGTGGCGCTCACCCCGTCCGCCTTCGTCGTGACCGGCGTGACCCCGCCCCTTCCGGCCGCGCTCGGGGCGCTCGGGAGCACGACCCTGACCCTGACCGTCGCGGTCCCGTCCTCGGGGATTCCGGACGGAACGGAGATCGCGGCGGACCTTGCGGCGTCGGTCTCCTATGGCGGCGTCGCGGTTCAGGGTGTGACGCAAAGTCCTTTGCGGTTCAAAGTAGTTTCCGGCGCCACGCTCGCCTCGCAGACCGCAGGCACGGCACCCTCGCGCTACCTGCGCGGCCGCACGTTCGCCCCCGCCGCACGCCTCGCCAACGGCGGGACGGCCTCGGTCACCCTGAGCCCCGGCACGACGCGCCTCGTCCTCACGAGAGGCGCCGCGCGTCTGGAGACCGGGCTCGCGGTGGCCACGGTCGTTCCCGGCTCGGGCGTCGCCGACCTCGCCTTCGATTCGCTCGCGGTCCCCGCCGGCGCGACGCTCGGGCGCTACGGGGCCGCGCTGGCGCTCTCCGGCACGGAATCGGGGCAGGCCTTCGCCGACACGATCCCGCTCGCGCCCGACAGCGTGGACGTGATCGAGCCGGCCCTGATCTCGGTCGGCGGCCCGCTCGTCCCCGACCGCGTGAGCGCGGGGCAGACCCGCTCGATCGCGGTCACGGTCGCCAACGCCGGAGACGTTCCGTACGTCTTGAGCGCGGCGACCCGCCTCACGCTGGGCTCGCCGGTTTCCTCGAGCCTCGCGCCCGCGTCCTCCGGCACCGTCCCCCCGGGCGGGTCTCTGGTCGTGACGTTCGGTCCCGCCGCGCTCGGCGCCGCGACCGCGACGCCCGGCGCCGCCCCGGCGCTCCTGGAAGCGCACGGCACCGAGGACGGCCGCGCGCGCGACGAGGCGCTCGACGCGGGCTCCCTCTCGGTCGAGGCCCCGGCGCGGCTCGTCTACGTTCCCCGTTCGACGACTCCCGACACCGTTCGCGCGGGAGGGACGATGTCCCTGGCCGCCACGATCCGAAACGACGGGGGCTCCACGTTCCTCGTCGATCCCGCCGCGACCTCCCTGCTCGTCACCGACGGCGTCGAGACGGCCTTCGCGCTCGCGTCCGGGTCGCCCTTCGCCCTCGCTCCCGGCGCTTCGGCGCCGCTCGCGTTCTCTTCGGTGGCGTTCCCGGCCGCCCTGGCGAGCCAGGCCTATCCGGTCGCGCTCCTGGTGCATGGGACCGAATGGGGGCTGGCCGAGAGCACCGCGGTCGTCTCGCCGGCGGGCGAGCTGAGCGTGGTCGAGCCGGTGGCGGCGCTCCAGATTCGCGGACTTCCCGGCGGCGCCCCGGTGCAGGCCGCGCCGGAGGATGGACCGGTGCGCCTCTGGACCCTCGAGCTCACGCCCCTGGTCGCGACCGGAGGGGCGGCCTCGTCGCATCTCTTCGCCGCCGCGTTCACGGTTCTCGTGGACGGCGGGCCCGCCGCGAACGCGGGAGCCGCCGTGGACCGGATCACGCTGCGCGACGACCAGGGCGCGATCCTGGCGCAGGCAACCCCGGGCGCCGGCCCCGGCAAGGTCGCGCTCGCGCTGGCGTCGCCGCTCGCCCTCACCGGTCCGCCGGTGACGCTCCGGGTCGACGTGGCGCTCCATCCGGGCTCCGCGGCCCGCTCGGTCGCGCTCCGCCTGGTCGATCCCTCCGACCTCGACGTCCGCGACGACCTGACGCAGACGCAGGTCGCCGTGCGCGCCGCGGGCGGGCTTCCGTTCGAGCCGATCACGTCGACGGCGGTCACCCTCTTCGCCAAGCCGCACGGGTATCCGAATCCCTTCCGCGCGGGTCGCGAGGACGTCCGGCTCTCCTACCGGCTCGCCGCCGACGCGCCGGTCCACGTCGCGATCTACACGCTCCTGGGGGATCTCGTGCGCGAGATGGCGCTCGCCGCGGGGGGCCCGGGCGGTGCCCGGGGGCTGAACGAGGTGGCGTGGGACGGCAGGAACGGCAAGGGGGAGACCGTGCGGCCGGGCGTCTACATCGCGCGGATCGAGGGGGGCGGCGTGAACGAAGCGATCAAGGTGGGGGTGCTGCGATGAGGCTGCCGCGCCTTCGCATCCGTCTCTTCCGCCGCCGCCGGCGGCGGCTCCGCTCGCTCGGCGATCGCCGCGCGCGCACGCGCGCGCCGCGGGTCCACCGCCATTCCAAGCGGCGCCTGCTCTCGCGCTCGCCGTGGTACCGGTTCCGGCGCTGCCGGCGCCTGCGCGCGCGGCGCACCCGGCACCACTTCGATCTCTACGGCGGCAAGAATCAGCAGATCATCCGCGCGGTCGCCGTGGCGCTCTCCCTGATCGCCATGATGGTCGTGGCCTTCGTGGCGCGCCCGGCGCGGAGCCAGACCGCCGGAACGGCGAATCTCCTGAGCTCCCCCGCGGGTTGGCCCACGAGCGGCTCTCCCTCCGCGACGACGGCGCTCGCCCAGGACCCGACGGCCGTGTTCCTGAACCCGGCCGGTCTCGCCTCGCAGGACGAGCGCACGCTCCTCGTCCAGCACGGGATTCTAGAGTTCCAGACCGACTGGGACGTGGCGGCCGTCTCGTACCCGATTCCCGGCCTGGGGGCCGCGGGCCTCGGTGTCGCGCGCCTGGGCACCTCCGGACTCGAAGCCTACGACGCCCAGAACCAGCCGCTCGGAACCTACGGCTACACCGAGACCGCCCTGGCCGCGAGCATCGCGCGCCGGGCGATCGGCCCCGCGTACGCCGGCGTCACCTTCAAGGTGCTGAGCCAGTCCTTGGGGGACGTCTCGGCGGCCGCGCCCGCGCTGGACCTGGGTCTGGCCTGGCGCCCCGCACGGCTTCGCGGCGGCCAGATCGGATTCACCGCCGAGAACGTGCTCGCGGGCTCTCTCGATCTGGGCGGCGCCGCCTCGGCCATCGACCGTTCCTTCCGTCTCGGCGCGGCCGCACCCGAGTGGCGCATCGGCCGCGCGGGGGCGCTCCGCGCCGCGCTCGACGTCGCGCGCCATGGGAGCGAGGGCACGCGGATGCGCCTGGGCGTGGAGTACGCGCGCGCGGGCCTCGGAGCCCTGCGGGCGGGGTTCGATCACGGCCGTCCGGTGTTCGGCGTGGGGATCCAGTACCGGCGTTATGCCGTCGACCTCTCGCTGGTGCAGAACGAATTCGAGATGACCAAGCAGCTGGGGATCCGGCTCGCCTGGGGCGAGCCGGTTTCCCAGTACGAGACGCGGCGGCGCCAGGAGTACGCGCGCGCCGCCGAGGACTCGCTGCGCGCCAGGAGCGCGGTGCGTGTCGCCGGCGACCGCGCCCGCGCGCAGGCGGCGGAGAAGTCGGGCGACTGGGAGACCGCGCTCGTCCTCTGGGAAGTGCTCGCGCGCGACCTTCCGGGCGATCCCTCGCTCACCGGACGGGCCGATGCCGCCCGCGCCGCGATCGCGCGGCGCGCCAAGGAAGACCTCGACGCGGCGAGCCGCCGGATTCTCGCCGACACCCTGGCCGTCCTGGCCCACGAGGCCTTGAACCGGGGCGACGTCGAGGAGGCGGCGGGCCTCACGCGCGCCCTCGGCAGCGCGGCCGCCGACCGCGCGGCCGTCGGCATCGATCCGGAGGCCGACAGTCTGGCGCTCCTGCAGCGCCGGATCGGAGCGGCCCGCGACCAGGCGGCCGATCGCGCCGTCGCGCGCGCCGACTCGCTCCGCGCGCAGGGGAAGCTCCTCCAGGCCGCGGGCGAGGCCGCCCTGGCCCTTCGGCTCCGCCCGGCCGACCCGCGCGCCACGGCCCTCTGGACCACGCTCGAGGGCTCCTTCGGCAAGAGCGCCGCCGAAGCCTCCGTGCTGGCGCGGCGACTCGAGGCGCTCACCGCCGTGCACGAGGCCTCGCTCGCGTTCAACGACGGGCGCTACGGCGACGCCGCCCGCGCGGTGAAGCGCGCTCTGGCGGCCGATCCGACGAGCGCGGAAGCGCGCGCCTGGCGCGAGCGCGTGGACCGCCGCCTGGCCGCGCCCCGGCCCGAGCTGGATGCGCGCATCAAGCAGCTCTACATCCAGGGCATGGAGGCGTTCGCGAAGGGGGACTACCAGGAAGCGCTGCGGAGCTGGGAGCAGATCCTGGTCATGGATCCGCTGAACGAGAGCGCGCGCCGGAACGTGCTCGAGGCCCGGGACCGGATGAAGTCGGAGGCGCGCCGATGAAGATCAAGGTCCAGCCCACGCGGCGCTTCAGCCTGAAGGTGCCCGCCGAGGAGCGCCATCTGGCCGAGATCCGCGACTTCGTCGAGGAGACGGGGGAGAAGCTCCTCATCCCGAACAAGATCCTGGCCAACACGAAGCTCGCCGTGGACGAGGCGTGCACGAACGTCGTCAAGCACGGCTACAAGGATCTTCCGGGCGGGCCGATCGAGGTCGTGATCACGGGAAACGGGCGGGAGTTCTCGATCGCGATCCACGACAAGGGGCGCCCCTTCGATCTCCGGAACGTCCAGAGCCCCGACCTCAAGATGTACGTCGAGAACCGGAAGCGCGGCGGGCTCGGCGTCTTCATCATGAACCAGCTGATGGACGAGGTGCGCTACCGCCACGGCCATGACGGCAACACGCTGATCATGGCGAAACGGCTCGACCGCCGCCGCGTCCGCAAGCGGAAAGGGGTCGAGGGGACCCGGCGCTCCCTGCGCTTCCAGTACACGCTGCAGACCTTCGGCGCGCTGGCCCTCCTCGTGACGCTGGCGTTCACCCTGGTCCACGTCCGGCAGGCCGCATCCCTCGCCGACGAGATGGTGGCCCAGGCCCGGAGCGGCGCGCGGAGCCTCTCCGACCCGGCGCTCGGCATCCTGTCGCGCCCCGAGCCGATGTCGCCGGACCAGACGATGCTGAACCAGTCGATCCGCGCGACCATGCGGGCCCATCCCGAGTACCGCACGATCCGCGTGCTCGACGCCGGCGGGCGCGTCTGGGGATCCAACCAGTTCGAGGAGCTCTTCACGCGGCGGACGGTTCCCAAGGCGGGGGTCATCCGCGACGGCGACGCGCGCACGCTCTACGAGCCGGTGCTCCAGCCCGAGGCGGAGGGGAACGAGATCCGCCGGGCGCCGGTCGGCTGGATCGAGGTGGCGCTGCGCGAATCGGCCATCACCGAGCGGATCCAGCGCGCGCGCTTCGAGCTGGCGACGGTCGCGCTCCTCACCCTCCTGGCCGGATGCGTCCTGAGCGCGCTCCTGATCGGAATCTTCGTGAAGCCGATCCAGGCGCTCTCCGACACCGTCCGCGCGATCGGCGAAGGGCAGATGCTCACCGAGATCGGATCGAGCGGCAACGAGGAGATCGACGACATCGCGCGCGCCTTCAACGAGGTCACGGCCAAGTTCCGGGCCGCGCAGGGGAACCTCATGGAGCAGGAGCGGATCCAGCGCGAAATGCAGGTGGCGCAGGAGATCCAGCAGACCCTGCTGCCGCGCAGCGTCCCCGAGCTCGAGGGCTTCGAGCTGGGCTACCTCTACCGCGCGGCCAAGGAGGTGGGCGGCGACTACTTCGACTTCATCGGCGTGGACGAGCGCACGGTCGGCGTGGTCGTGGCCGACGTCTCGGGCAAGGGCGTCCCCGGCTCGCTGGTCATGACCATGATCCGCACCGCCCTCCGGATGGAGGCGCGCGGGAACCGCTCCGCCTCGGACGTCATGTCCAAGATGAACAGCTTCGTGACCGAGGACATGAAGAAGGGAATGTTCGTCACGATGTTCTACGTCGTGCTCGACTCGGTGAACCGCGCGGTGTCGTATGCCAGCGCGGGGCACAATCCCATGATCCTCTATCGCGGCGGCCAGGACGCCACGTACTTCCTGAAGCCCAAGGGAATTCCGGTCGGCATCAACGCGCCCGACCAGGACCTGTTCCGGAAGACGATCTCCGTCGAAAAGCTCACGCTGCGCCAGGACGACATGCTCGTGATCTACACCGACGGGATCACCGAGGCGATGAACCCCGCGCGCGAGCAGTTCGGCGAGGGAAGGCTGCTCGCGGCGATCAAGCGCTACGGGCACCTGACGGCGCAGGAGTTCGCGGAGGCGCTGAACCAGGAGATCCACGAATTCACGGCCGGGGCGCTCCAGAACGACGACATCACGCTGGTCGCGATCAAGGAGAAGACGCAGGTGGAGGAGCGCCTCGAGGGGACGCGCCGCGAGCTCTTCCGCCTGATCGAGACCGAGGGCGTTCCCGTCGCCGAAGCCTGCGAGCGCCTGCACGTGGCGCCGTCGACCTACTACCGCTACCGGCGCCGCGTGGAGACGCTGGGCGCCGAGGAGGGGATGAAGGCCTCGCGCAAGGGGGCGGGTTTCGCGCGGGCGAGCCTCGAGGAGGAATCGGCGATCCTGGCCATCATCCACGCCGAGCCGCTCCTCGGCGCGAAGCGCCTTCTGGACCTGCTCCAGGGGACGGGCCGCTGCCGCCCTGACCTGAACGAGCGGAGCGTCTATGAAGTCCTGCGTCGCCACGGACTTAACACGCGGGAGAAACGGCTACAGTTCGCTCAGAACGGGTCCGATAACCGGATGGCGAGGCTTGCGAAAGCCTTGTCCTCGAGCGCGCCGGCCGAGTCCGCGCCGTCACCGGCAGAGCCCGGCCAACCACAAGGAGAGGAAGCATGAAGGGAATCGACGTCTATGTGGAGGAGGCGGTGCAGAACCGTGGAGTCTCGGTGCTCCGCGTCTCCGGCTACGTGGACACGACGACCAGCCCGGAGCTGGAGCGGCGCATGCAGGCGCTGCTGCGCGAGAAGCGCTACCACATCGTCGTCGACCTCTCCCGCGTGGAGTACATCTCCAGCGCCGGCTGGGGCATCTTCATCAGCGAGATCCGCGAGATCCGCGAGCACGGCGGCGATCTGAAGCTCGCCGGCATGGTCGCGGACGTGCGCGAAGTGTTCGACCTGCTCGAGTTCGAGAACATCCTCCAGGCGTTCCCCGAGCCGGATCTCGCGGTGGGCTCGTTCGGCCCGATCGTGCCGGCGGACACGCCCCTGGGCGAGTCCCTCGCGCTGGACGCGGCGCCAGGCGCGGAACGGACGGAAGCGGTGCTCACCGACGAGGACATCGTCCGCGACATCGCGCGGCGCCATCCCGACTACGGCCTCATGCGCGTCCAGAAGGAGCTGCGCAAGCCGGAGTACGGATCGCGCGAGCTGAATCCGGTCCAGCTCTACGTTCTCCTGCGCAAGCTGGGCCTGGACACGCGCGAGGGACGCGAGTCGTTCGCGAAGACGGGACAGGCCACCCCCGCCGCCGAGGGCTGAGCCCGCGCCGGCGCGCGTCCTGAGGCCGCCGCCACATTCCGCTTGACCCCCCCCGGGACGCTTCCGTACCGTTTCTCCACGGCCCCCTCGAACGCGCTTCACCTGCCGCGCTGCCCCCGTCGTACGTCACGCTCGGACTCATTCCATTCGCGCGGGGTACCCTGAACGCATGAAGACGTCGCTGTCCTTGACCCCGGTCCCGATCGCGCTCGCGCTCGTGCTGATCGCGATCGCGGTCGCGATCTGGGCCTATGCCACCCGTTATCCGGTGCTGCCGCCGCGCCGCCGCGCCATCCTGCTCGGCGCACGCCTCCTCTCGCTGGTCGCGCTGCTCGTGGCCTCGCTGGCCCCCGTCGCCCGGTTCCCGACCGCGTCCAAGGAGCGGAACCGGCTGCTCGTACTCGTGGACCATTCCGGGAGCATGGAAGTGCGCGACGCCCCGGGCGGGCGGAGCCGCGTCGGCGCCGCCGACAGCGCCGCCGCCGCGATCGCGAGGGAGCTGGGGCGGCGCTACGACGTGCGCACGGCGCCCTTCGACGCCTCGCTCGGCGCCTTTGCGCGCGGCGTGCCCCCGGTCTCCGCGACCGACGTCCTGACGGGCGAGACCGCGCTGGGGGACGCGCTCCGCGAAACGGCCTCGCGCGTGGACCCCGATTCCGTGGCCGCCCTGGTCGTGGTGAGCGACGGCGCCGTCAACCGCGGGGAGGATCCCGAGCGCGCGCTCGATGCGTCGCTTCCCGCCTTCACGCTGCTCACGGGTTCGGCGGCCGATCCTCCCACGGTGGGGATCGCCGGGGTCGAAGCGCCGCTGGAAGCCGTCCTCGAGCGCCCCGCCGCCGTGCACGTCACCGTGCGGCAGGGGTCGCGCGCCGCTTCGCGCGGCACCGTTCGCCTGGGCGAGGGAGGACGCGAGCTGGCGAAGGCGCCCTACGTGCTCGCCGGTCCCGGGGCGTCCAGCCGCGTGAGCCTTCCCTGGACCCCGCTCACGGCGGGGAAGCACTTCCTCTCCGTTTCGCTCGATCCTGTCCCGGGCGATCCCATGCGCGAGAACAAGGCGCGGCTGATCGCCGTCGAGGCGCGCCCCGCCAAGCGCACCGTGCCGGTGCTCGCCACGTCGTGGGACTGGGACCTCCGATCGCTCGCGCGCGGCATCCAGTCCGATACGTCGTGGGCGGCCCAGCGCCTCACGCCCGCCGGGGGCGAAGCCGTCACCGCGCCGGACGGCGCGACTTCGTCGTTGGCCGCGCGGCTCCAGAACGCCGAGGCCGCGGTCGTCCGCTACGACAACCGCGCGATCACGCCGGAACGGGCGCAGCTCCTGCTCCGCTACCTCGAGCGCGGGGGCGGCCTTCTTCTCTGGATCGATCCCGAGGGCCGCATGCCGCCGGAGTCGCCGCTCTCGCGCGCGCTCGGGCTGGCGTGGGGCTTCTGGGGACGGGACCCGGGTCTGGACGCGACCGCCGACCTGACCCCTGCCGGACGGGTGCACGAGGTCACGCTGCTCGACGGAGACGCGGCGAGCGCGGCGAGCACCTGGCGCGGGCTGCCCCCCGTGAAGCCCCCCGTGGCGCTCCGGTCGACCGGAACCGCGATCGTCCCGATCCTGACCGCGCGCGTGGACGACGCCAGCATTCCCCTCGTTCTGGCGGGGAAGATCGGCGCGGGGCGCGTCCTCGTGCTGAACGCGGCGGGCGTCTATCGCTGGGGGCTCACCGCGGCGGGGTTTGGAAACGGCGCCGGGGTGGAAGCGGCGTTCTTCGGCGGCGCCGTGCGATGGCTCGCGGCATCGGGCGAGGACCGGCCGGTACGCATCACCGCGCCCGACATCACCCCGGAAGGACGGAGCATGGCGGTGCGCGTCACGGTGTCGCAGCCTCTCGGTCCCGGCGCGACCGCGAGCGTGCGCGCGCGACGGATCGGGGCGACGGGGCTTCCGTCGAGCGGGGCCTCCGTCGCGCCAGGCTCCGGATCCGTCGGCGCGGGCGGCGGGGCGGCGCTCTCCCTGGCCGAGCCCGGCATCTACACCGGCTCGCTGGCGGTCGCTCCGGGCGTCTATCTCCTCGTCGGACGGGTGGAGCGCGGCGGGAGCCTCGTCGGCATGGACAGCGTCCGCGTGGCCGTCGGCGCGCAGGGAATCGAGTTCGAATCGCTCGCGGCGGAGCCCGACGTGCTCGCGCGGCTCGCCGAGCGCTCCGGCGGCGCCAGCGCGCCGCTCGCCAATCCGGAGGCGGTGATGAAGCGGCTCCGGTCCCCGGATCTCGTCCGATCGCGCCTGGCCCAGATCGACCTCTTCCACAATCCGCTCCTCTTCGTCGTGCTGGTGCTCGGGCTCGCGCTCGAGTGGGCGCTCCGGCGCCGGTTCCATCTGATGTAGTCCGGCGCGCTCCGTCGCGCCGTTTCCCGCGGCTTCGCCGCCCGGCCCCCGAGCCGGTTCCGTTCCGTCGCACCTCCCCCGCGCCTCCGGAAATCGGAGGTCAGCCATGTTCCGCCCGTCGCTCACGGCACTCGCCGCGGCCGCATGCCTCGCCGCGCCCGGCGCGCCGCCGCCGCTCGGCCCGGCACCTGCCCGCGCCGATCTCGTGCTGAACGAGGTGCTCTACGATCCCGCCGGTTCCGACGAAGGGAGCGAGTGGGTCGAGCTGTGGAATCCCGGGCCCGCGCCGGCCCCCCTCGCGGGCGTCGTGATCGAGACGGCGGACGGCGCGCGGCCGGACCTCTGGACCTCGGCCTACCGCGGCGCTCCCGCCGACACCGTCCCGCCCCGGGCGCCCTTCCTCGTCCGGAGCCTGTCGGGCTCGCTGCAGAACGGACCGGACGCGCTGCGCCTGGTGCGCGACGGCGTCGTCCTCGATCTGCTCGGCTACGGCGCCCTCGATGTGCCCTCGCTCTACGTGGGCTCGCCCGCGCCCGATGCGGCGTCGGGCCACAGCCTGGCGCGGCGCGTGGACGGAGCGGGCCCGCGGAGCAACGCCGACGACTGGGAAGAGGAGCCGGAGCCCACGCCGGGGCGCGCGAACCATCCCGACGAGCGGCTCGCCCTGGTGCGGGGCGGCACGGGACTGGATCCGATCGTGCCGTGGCCCGGCGAAACGGTCGTCGCGCGGGCGCGCGTCGTCAACCGCGGCCGGCTTCCGCTCGCCGCGTCTCGCTGGCGGCTCGTTCTGGACCTGGAGGACGCCTCCGCGGGAGGCGCGGAGCGCGGAGGGCCGCTTCCCGCGGCCGTCGCGCCGGGCGTGGCGCTCGCGCCGGGCGAGAGCGCGTGGGTGGACCTCCGCTTCGAAGCCGAAACGGCGGGACCGTTCCGCGTGCGCCTGCGCGCGGCGCCCGCCGAGGGGGCGGAGCCCGCTCCCGACCTCGCCGACACCGCGTGGGTGCTGGGCCGGGCCCTCGCCGCGCCCGCCGTGGTGAACGAGATCGAATTCCACGACGCGGGCGCGGGGGAGTGGGTGGAGCTCTGGTTTCGCGAGAGCGTCCCCGACGCCGGCGCGCTCGCCCTGTCCGACGGCTCCTCGCCGCCGCGGCCTCTGGCGCGCGGTGCGGTCCCGCGCGCCGTGGCGGCGGGAACGCTCCTCGTCGTGGCCCGGGATCCCGCGGCGGTGCGCGCCCGCTACGGAGTGGACTCGACCCTGGTGCTCGGCGTCGTGGGCTCGTGGCCCTCGCTGAACGACAGCGACGGCCCGGGCGGGTTCGCCGATCTCGTGCGCGTCACCGGGTCCGACTCGATTCCCTGCGACGTGGTCCGCTACGACGCCCGCGCGGTCTCGCGGGGCGGGAGCCTGGAGCGGCTCGCTCCCGATCTGCCGGGGCATCAGCCGGGGACGTTCGGCGAGTGCGTGGATCCGGCGCGGGCGACGCCGGGCCGGCCCAATTCGCTCCGAGCGCCCGAGCGGGGCATAGCGCTTCGCGGCTCCC
>DATJEJ010000170.1:0-26686 GCA_035496795.1 Candidatus Omnitrophota bacterium | reverse complement strand
CCAACGGCCGCCAGCGCCTCCGCATAGGCCGCGTGCTGCGCGAGCGCCCGTTCGAGGTCGGGGAGCCCCAGCCCCGCCCGGGTGATACCCTGGGCGAAGGTCGGTCCGGGCGGCCGGACGATGGCCGCGGCGATGACGGGTTCCGGGGGTTCCATGGACTCGCCCCGCATCTTAGGCTGGAGATCGGCCGCGCGGTGTCGAAACATTCTACGGCCCGCTGGTTCACCGAACCCTGGAGACCGCGCACGAGCATGCTCGAAGAGCCCGCACGGATTCCGGTCGTCGTCTCGGCCTCCTACGACGAGGTCGCGGTCCGCATCGCCCGCCGGCTCGGCGAGATCCTGCGCGCGCGCGGCACCGCCGGCCGGAGCGCCGTCCTCGGGCTGGCCACCGGCTCGACCCCCATCGGCGTCTACCGCGAGCTGATCCGCATGCAGCGCGAGGAGGGGCTCGACTGGTCCCACGTGAAGACCTTCAATCTCGACGAGTACTACCCCATGGCGCCGGACAGCTATCACAGCTACCACCGGTTCATGTGGGAGAACCTCTTCGCGCACGTGAACATCCCGCGTGAGAACGTGCACATTCCGCGAGGCGACATTCCCCGCGACCAGGTCGAGGCGCACTGCCGCGAGTACGAGCGCGCCATCGCCGAGGCCGGCGGCATCGACTTCCAGATCCTCGGCATCGGCCAGACCGGGCACATCGGCTTCAACGAGCCGGGGTCGAGCGTGGCGTCCCGCACCCGGCTGGTCGTGCTCGACACGATCACCCGGCGCGTGGCGGCGGCCGATTTCTTCGGCGCCGAGAACGTGCCCACGGAGGCGGTCACGATGGGGGTGGCGACCATCCTCGACGCGCGCGAGATCGCCCTGATCGCCACCGGCGAGCACAAGGCGGCCATCGTCAAGCGCGCCGTCGAGGGCGAGGTGGACCGGTCGGTCGCCGCCACGTACCTGCAGCGGCACCCCAACGCCACCTTCCACCTGGATCCGGCCGCCGCCGCCGAGCTCACGCGCGTGAAGACCCCCTGGCTCCTCCACGAGGTGGAGTGGACGCCGGCGCTCGCGATCGTCGCGGTCGTGTGGCTGGCGCAGGAGACCGGCAAGTCGGTGCTCAAGCTGGACGACGTGGACTATCGCGAGCACCGGCTCGGCACCCTGCTCACCCGCTACGGCTCCTCCGGCGCCTTGAACGGCGTCGTGTTCAACGCGCTCGGCGCCAAGGTGCGCGGACGGAGCCGCCTCCCGCGCGGGCAGCGGATCGTGGTCTTCTCGCCCCACCCCGACGACGACGTGATCTCGGCGGGCGGAATCCTCTGGAAGCTCCGCCAGAACGAGAACGACATCACGATCGCCTACCAGACCTCGGGGAACATCGCGGTCTTCGATCACGAAGTGCGGCGCTACCTGGATTTCGCGCGCCGCCTGGTGGCCGACTTCCATCCGGGCGCAGAGGAGTTCCTCGCCTTCCTGGACGACGTCGAGACCTCGCTCGCGCGCAAGCGCCCCGGGGACGTGGACCCCGAGCCGGTGCTCCAGATCAAGCGGCGGATCCGCGAGGTGGAAGCGGTCTCGGCCATCGAGACGCTGCGCTTCCGCCGCGAGGAGACGCGCTTCCTGAACCTCCCCTTCTATGAGACCGGCAAGGTCCGGAAGGATCCGATCGGGGAGCGCGACGTCGAGATCGTGCTCGAGGTCCTGGAGGAGCGGCGTCCGGAGATCCTCCTCGTCGCCGGAGACCTCTCCGATCCGCACGGGACGCACCGCATGTGCCTCGATGCCGTGGACCAGGCGCTCCTGCGCTATTCCGGCCAGGCGCCCGAGGTGTGGCTCTACCGCGGCGCGTGGCAGGAATGGTCGGTGACCGAGGCGGATCTGCTCGTGCCGATGTCGGAGGAGGAGCTGCGGCTCAAGATCAGCGCGATCTTCAAGCATCAGAGCCAGAAGGATCGCGCCCCCTTCCCCGGCGTGGACGAGCGGGAGTTCTGGGAGCGGGTCGAGGAGCGCAACAAGGCGACCGCCGCCGTCGTGGACCAGCTGGGACTGCCCGAGTACTTCGCGATGGAGGCGCTGGTCGTGCGCCCTCCCGCCGCGGCCTTCGTTCCCGCGCCTATCGCGCCGTAGCGGCTCCCGGCGCCTCGGCGCCCGAGGCCGGGGCCGCGGGCTTGAAGATCAGGCCCAGGTTCCTCCGGCCGTTCATCTTCACGACCGCGGGAGCGTCGAAGCGGAGGTGCCGGACGAACTCCAGCTTCGACTCCGCCGGCTGCGCCCCGATCCAGTCCCAGTCCAGGAATCCCTCCCCCAGGTCCGCGTTCACCGTGAAGTACCCCACCTGGAACGACGTGAGATTCTGGAAGAAGTGGCTCCCCTGGGAAGGGGTCACGCGGAAGTCGCGGAACCCCGACTCGACGATCACGCGCGCACCCGCGATCTGGTCCCAGGTGACGGGAATGCCGAGCCACGGATCGGTGGATCCCCAGCGCCCCACGCCGATCAGGAGGTACGGCCGCCCCTCCTCGGAGAGCTCCGCGTTGAAGCGCGCGACCTCGGCGGCGGCGGCGCGGCTGGCGGAGCGGTCGAAGCGGTGGAAGTCGACGACGACCGCGTCCCGGATCGAATCCACGACGCCGTTTCCGAGGACCTGCGTGCTGCGGCAGACCAGCACCTCGGGGGGCGCGTCGGACAGGTCGAGGTCTTCCGTCTCCCGCGCCACCACCAGGGGCCGCATCTGGAGGAAGCCGAACTCGTGCGGCCGGTCCTCGCGGGAGGAGAGGCAGCCCGCGAACTCGATCTCCGCCGGCCGGTTCATGCCGTGGCTTCCGACGTTCAGGAGCACGGTGATGACGTCGGCCAGCGGGAAGACGCCGTGCTTCAGGATGGGCGCGAAGGTCACGAGGCGGACGCCGGGGCGGGCCAGTCCGTCGTAGATCGCGTGGTTCTCGGCCGAGTAGGTCGAGCCCATGGCGTAGAGCGTGCCGTCCCGTTCGGCCGCCTCCAGCCCGAAGCGCTTCTCGCGCAGGCCCCGCTCCGGATCGCCGTCGCCTCCCGCGTCGTCCAGCTCCACGGCCCAGAACTCGCGCTGGGAATTCTTGAGGATCTCCTCCACGTCCGAGAACTGCACGATGGCCTGCGGATGCCGCGGGCAGAAGGTGAGGCAGCGCTCGCCGCCCACGACGCCGCGGCCCATCCCCAGCGCGACGGCCGCGACGCCGTCCTCCGGCTTCAGGGGCTCGCTCGCGTAGTAGTTGAAGGAGCGCGCCACGCCCGAGAAGTCGGGGTAGAAGCGGGTGCCGTGCTTCGCCCCCACGACCTTCTGGATGGCCACCGCCATCTTCTCCTCCTCCAGGCGATACGGGGTCGCGTGGAGGTAGTCCTTCGCCTGGCGGAGGAACGTGGAGGCATAGACGCGCCGGATCGCGCCGACCAGCTCGCGGAGCCGCACCTTGGGATCGGGGTGATTGTTCGGGAGCATGAACGTCTCGTACACGCCCGTGAACGGCTGGTACTGGGAGTCCTCGAGCAGGCTGGAGCTCCGCACCGCCAGCGGCCAGCGCACCGTTTCGACGAAATGGCGGAGCTTCCGCACGACGTCGCGCGGCAGCGGCGTCGCGAGGAACTCGGCGATGATCCGGTCGTCGTCCCGGCTGTTCAGGGCCAGATCCCGGAGCTCGCGCCGGGCCAGGAAGCGGTCGAAGCAGTCGGTGGCCAGGACGACCGCCGGTGGGACGGCGATGCGCACGCCCGGGAGCCTCCGGCCGATCCCCTGGTAGTTGAGCAGGTAGCGCACGAACGCCAGCCCGCGCGCCTTCCCCCCCAAGGAGCCGTTTCCGATCCGCGCGAAGAAGTTGCTCTCGGGATCGAACGTGTCCGGGTCGAAGTCGGCGACCAGGGTCTCGCTCTGCTCGCGGCGGTACTCCGCGATCGAGGCGATCAGGTCGCGGCGCAGCTCCTCGAGCGTGTCGAAGTCGTCCACGCGGCGGGGGCGGAGCTTTCGGGCCAGCGCGAACTCGGTCCGCGCCGAGAGCCAGTTCGAGAAGTGGTTCCGCTGGGCGTGGAACGCGATGCTCTCGGCGGGCGCGGTGCCGAGCTTGGCCTCGAGGCTCTTCATGTCGCGCGCCCGGTCCACCTCGGCGCCGTTCTCCATCCGGAAGATGAAGTCGCCGAACGCGAAGTTCTCGACCATGAAGGCGCGCAGATCGGAGAGGAGGGTCTCGGAGTACTTGCGCAGGAACGCGGCGCCCACCCGCGCGGCGCCCGCCGCGAACTCGGGGCGGCTGGACTGCAGCACGATCGGCAGGTCCGCGATCCGCTCGCGCGCCATCCGCGCCAGGTCGAAGCCCGCCTCGCGGCTGGGCGTCCCCCCGCGTGGGAACTCCACGTCCGAGATCAACCCGAGGAGGTAGGGCTGGTAGCGCAGGAACAGCGCCCAGGCCTCCTCGAACGTCTTCGCGAGGAGGAGCTTCGGACGGGCCCGCGAGCGGACCAGCCGGTGCGAGGGGTTGATCGACTCCCCGATCAGGCGCTCCGACTGGTGGATCAGCTCGGTGTAGATCTCGGGCAGGAAGGAGGAGTAGTAGCGGACGTTGTCCTCCACGATGAGGAGGACCCGCACCCCCATCGCCGCGGTGTCGTGCGCCGCGTTCCGGCGGTCCTCGACGTACTTCACGATCGCGACCAGCACGCGCGCGTTTCCCTGCCAGAGGAAGAGGCCGTCCAGGTCGGAGAGATCGTGGCGGGCCTCGAACTCCTTCCGCTCGTCGTTGTCGTACGCCATGGCGACGACCGGAATGTCCAGGCCGGACCGCTTCACCTCGCGGGCGATCTCGGTCGCGTCGGCGTCGGAGGCGCGCAGGGTGGTGAGGATCAGGTTGAAGCGCCGCTCCGCCTTCGCCAGGGCCAGCGCTTCGTGCCCGCTGAAGACGTGCGTGAGCCCGGGCGTGTGGTGGAGCGAGAGCTCCAGGAACTCCCCCGCGATCAGCTCGTTCAGCCGCCCGTCCTCCTGCAGCGTGAAGGAATCGTAGAGGCTGGAGACGAGGAGGATGTCCTGGACCCGGAAGGGCATCAGGTTCTGGAACGCCTGGAACGGATTGGAGACGTCGGGGATCGCGTCGGGCGGCATCGTGCTCACGGCGGCATGATGCCACGGACGCCGCGGGAAAAACAGCGCGGGCGGCGGGAGAACCCCGCCGCCCGCTGGTACGAGCGATGCGCCTGGAACCGGTCTAGACGAGCCCCTGGTCCAGCATGGCGTTCGCCACCTTGAGGAAGCCGCCGATGTTGGCGCCGTTCAGCAGATTTCCCGGCGTCCCGTACTTCTCGGCGGTCTCGAAGCAGTTCCGATGGATCTCGATCATGATCTTGTGGAGCCGGTCGTCGACCTCCTCGCGGGTCCAGGAGAGCCGCATGCTGTTCTGCGACATCTCCAGTCCCGACGTGGCCACGCCGCCCGCGTTCGCCGCCTTCGCCGGTCCGTACAGGATACCGGCGTCCAGGTAGATCTGGATCGCGTCGAGCGTGCTCGGCATGTTGGCGCCCTCGGCGACCAGCGCGACGCCGTTCTTGATCAGGTTCGAGGCGTCCTTGGCATTGATCTCGTTCTGGGTCGCGCTCGGGAACGCGCAGTCGGCCTTGATGTCCCAGAGCGGGTTGTAGCCCAGGCGCGCGTCCAGCGCGGTGTACTTGGCGCCCTTGAACTGGTCGGCGTACTCCTTGATGCGGCCGCGCCGCGCGTTCTTGAGCTCCATGACCCACGCCAGCTTGTTCCGGTCGATGCCCTCGGGATCGTAGATCATCCCGTCGGAGTCGGACCAGGTGACCGGCTTGGCGCCCAGGTCGAGCAGCTTCTCCACGGTGTACTGGGAGACATTGCCGCTTCCCGAGACGAGGCAGGTCTTGCCGGCCAGCGACTGCTTCTGCGATTTCAGCATCTCGTCGGCGAAGTAGACGCAGCCGTAGCCGGTGGCCTCGGGCCGGATCAGCGATCCGCCCCAGTTCAGCCCCTTGCCCGTCAGCACGCCGGTGAACTCGTTCTTGAGCCGCTTGTACTGGCCGAAGAGGAACCCGATCTCACGCCCGCCCACGCCGATGTCGCCGGCGGGAACGTCCGTGTCGGGGCCGATGTGCCGCCACAGCTCCGTCATGAAGCTCTGGCAGAAGCGCATCACCTCGTTGTCGCTCTTCCCCTTCGGATCGAAGTCCGTGCCGCCCTTGCCGCCGCCCATCGGCAGCGTCGTGAGCGAGTTCTTGAACACCTGCTCGAAAGCGAGGAACTTGAGAATGCCGAGGTTGACCGAGGGATGGAAGCGCAGCCCGCCCTTGTAGGGGCCGATCGCGCTGTTCATCTCGATCCGGAAGCCGCGGTTGACCTGGACCTCGCCGCGATCGTCCTGCCACGGCACGCGGAACATGAGGACCCGCTCCGGCTCGGCGATCCGCTCGAGCAGCTTCGCCGCCCGGTACTCCGGATGGCGCTCCAGCATCGGCACCAAAGACTCGAACACTTCCTGCGACGCCTGATGGAACTCCGGCTCCGCGGGGTTCTTCGCCTTGATGCCGGCCATCACGTTCTGCACGTACTCCTTGGCCGTCATGGATTTCCCCGGGGTACGCACCGCCACATCCAACCCGCTCATGAATCGCTCCTTTCCTGAAACGGACGGTCTGCTTCCGTCCGAACGTTACAACCAGAAGCCGCTCATTGCAGCACGTGAATGTTCTTTCGCTCGCAGATCCGGTTCAGCTCGTCCGGCCATACCGTCACGCTGACCTCCCCGAGATGCGCCTTCCGCAGCAGGAGCATCACGGTGCGCGACTGGCCGATGCCGCCTCCGATGGACAACGGGATCTCGTCGTTCAGGATCGCCTGGTGATAGGGGAGCTTCAGGAAATCGAGCTGCCCCGTGATCTCGAGCTGCTGCCGCAGGGTCTCCTTGGTCACCCGGATCCCCATCGACGTGAGCTCGTGCCGCCGCTGCGTGACCGGGTTCCAGACCAGGATGTCCCCGTTCAGCCCGTGCATCGGCCTCCCGTCCTCGGAGACCGTCGGGGTGACCCAGTCGTCGTAGTCCGCCGCGCGCATCTCGTGCGGGTAGCCGTCCTTCAGGACCCAGCCGATCCCGACGATGAACACCGCCGGGTGCTTCTGGAGGATCGCCGTCTCGCGCTGTTTGCGCGGAAGGTCGGGGTACATGTCGAGCAGGTCCTCGGCGTGGAGGAACGTCAGCTCCTCGGGCAGCGGCGGGAACGGCGAAGCCTGGAGCTTCGGGAACTCCTTCCGGATGAAGACCTCGGCGCCGTGGATCACGCCCCAGATCGCCCGGACGGTCTCTTTCAGGTAGGCCAGGTTCCGCTGCTCGGGCCGGATCGCCTTCTCCCAGTCCCACTGGTCCACGTACGCGCTGTGGTCGTGATCCAGGAAGTAGTCCTTCCGCACCGCGCGCATGTCCGTGCAGATGCCCTCGCCGGGCACGCACTCGAACTGCCGGAGCGCGAGCCGTTTCCACTTCGTGGCCGCCTGCACCACCTGCGTGTGCATCCGCTGTTCGAGGCCCAGGCCGCACCGGAACTCCACGGGCGTCCGCGAGCCGTCGCGGTCCAGGTAATCGTTCAGCCCGCTCTCGCGCGTGACGACCAGCGGCACCTCCACGTGGAACAGGCCGAGGGCCTTGCAGAGGTTCTCCTCCAGGTGGAGCTTCAGGGCGTGGATCGCGAGCTGGGTCTCCTTCGGGTCGAGGAGCGACCGGTACCCGGTGGGCAGGATGCGCTCCACCTCCTCGTACGTGCTGATGCCGGGACCCGCCAGGTCCGCGGTCTTGGTCGATGCCATGAGGGTTGCCTCCGTGCGCGGCCGGGCCGCGCCAAGGGTCAGAGGAGCTTCCGTTTCACCGCGCCGCGCTCCAGCTCCTCGCGGAACCGGGGATGGGCGATGTCGATCAGGGCGCGGGCCCGCTCGCGGAGGGACTTCCCGTACAGGTCCGCCACCCCGAACTCGGTGGCCACGAAATGGACGTCGGCGCGCGACGTCACGACGCCGGCGCCGGGATCGAGATAGGGCGCGATGCGCGAGACCTCGCCGCCCTGGGCCGTCGAGGGGAGGGCGATGATCGCCCGGCCTCCCCGGGCGCGCGACGCGCCCCGGACGAAGTCGACCTGCCCTCCGAATCCCGAGTAGGCCAGGTCCCCGATGGAATCGGAGCAGACCTGCCCGGTGAGATCGATCTGGATCGCGGAGTTGATCGCGACCATGCGGTCGTTCTGCGCGATCACGAACGGATCGTTCACGTAGTCGCTCGGGTGGAACTCCACGATGGGGTTGTCATGGATGAAGTCGAACAGCGGCCGCGTGCCGAGCACGAACGAGGCGACGATCTTTCCCGGGTGAAGCGTTTTCCGCTCGCTCGTGACGATGCCCGCCTGGACCAGCTCGACCATCCCGTCCGAGAACATCTCGGTGTGCACGCCCAGGTGCTTCCGGTCGCTGAGATGATGGAGCACCGCGTCCGGGATGCCGCCGATGCCCAGCTGCAGCGTGGATCCGTCCTCGACCAGCGAGGCCACGTTCCGGCCGATCTCGTCGAACGCGTCGGCCATCCGCACGCGCGGGAGCTCGACCAGCGGCTCGTCCACCTCGACGAACCGGGTCACGTTGCGCACGTGAATGAAATTGTCCCCCAGCACCCGCGGCATCCGGGGGTTCACCTGGGCGATCACGACCCGGGCCGTCGATGCCGCCGCCTTGGTGCACTCCACGCCGACGCCGAAGCTGCAGAAGCCGTGCTCGTCGGGCGGCGAGACGTGGATCAGCGCGACCTCCAGCGGGACCGTGCGCGTGGTGAAGAGGCGCGGGATCTCGGAGAGGAAGACCGGGAGGTAGTCCGCGCGGCCGTCGTTCACGGCATCGCGGGTGTTCTTGCCGATGAAGAGGGCGACGTGCCGGAAATGCGGCTCCATGCCGGGAAGCGCGTAGTCGGCCCGTCCCTGGGACATGAGGTGGATCACGCGCACGTCGTGAAGGTCGTCCTTGCGCGCGACCAGGGCGGCCAGCAGCGTCTGCGGCGCCGCGCAGCCCGGGTGCACGTAGACCGTATCGCCGGGCCGGACCAGGCGAAGCGCCTCCTCGGGCGTGGCCAGCTTGTCGTGATAATCGAGCGTGGTGCGAGGGAGCGTGGGCGGCGCGACGGCCGGAGCGTTCAGGCTAGCGGGCGACATCGTAGCTCCTCTCCCGCTCGGCGCCCCGGTAGGGCAGATCCAGAACCGAAGCGATCTTCGGCTCGAGGCAGTAGCCGTCGTGCGTGTACACGCCCCGCGCGAGCACGGGATCGTCGTGGAGGACCCGGTCGGGGCCCAGACGCGCGATCTCGGTGAGATACGGCAGGATGATGTTCGAGAGCGCCGCCGTCGCGGTGCGCGGGACGAGCGCCGGGATGTTCGGGACGCAGAAATGGACGACGCCCTCGCGCACGTACGTCGGGTCGAGGATGTTGGTGGGACGCGAGGTGGTGGAGCATCCGCCCTGATCGATCGAGACGTCCAGGAAGACCGAGCGCGGGCGCATCGAGCGGACCAGCCGCTCGTCCAGAAGGTGCGGCGTCGTCTCCATCGGGATCAGCACCGCGCCGATCAGCGCGTCCGCGATCGGCACGAACCGCTCGATGTTGTACGGGGTGGCGACCGCCGTCGTCACGAACGAGGGCACGCGGGCATGGAGGCGCCGGAGACGCTCCACGTCCCGGTCGAGCACGATGACCTGGGCGCCGGTGGCGGCGGCGCGCACGGCCGCCGTCGACCCCACGACGCCGGCTCCCAGGATCACGACGATCCCCGGGGGGACGCCCGGAATGCCGTCGAGCATGATCCCGCGCCCCCCCTGCCGCGTCTGGAGGTACTGCGCCGCGATCGGGATCGCGAGCTTCCCCGCGATCTCGCTCATGGCCGTCAGCACGGGCCGGTCCCCGTTCTCGTCTCCGATCGCTTCGAACCCGATCGCGGTGACGCGGCGGCGCACCAGGTGCTCCACCAGGCTCCGCGGCGCGGACGAGAGATGGAGGAACGAGAAGAGGATCTTCCCCTCCTCCAGCCGGCGGCACTCCTCGAGCGAGGGCGGGATCACCTTGAGGATCACCCGCGATCGCCCGATCACTTCCTCGGCCGAATAGACGATCGTGGCGCCCGCGTCGCGGTAGGCCTGGTCGTCGAATCCCGAGCTGGCGCCCGCGTCCGACTGGATCACGACGCGGTTCCCCTGCCGCACCAGCTCCCCGACGGCGAAGGGGATGAGGGCGACGCGGGTCTCGCCCGAGTAGGTCTCCTTCAGGATTCCGATGTCCATCAGACGAGCTCCTCCACCGGAATCGCGGGCCGCCGCGCGGCGCGTTCCCGCTCCTCGTCCCGGAGCTGCGCCTCGAGAACGGCGATCGAGGCGATGTGGATGATCTCGTTGTCGTCGGATACCGGCGACACGATGTGGATCGGCTTGGCCAGGCCGGTGAGGATCGGCCCGATGGTCTCCGCGCCGCCCAGGCGCTGCATCAGCTTGTAGGCGAGGTTGCCCGACTGGAGATCCGGGAAGACCAGGACGTTGGCGTCCCCCTGGATGCGGCTGAAGGGGAAGTGCTCGTGGGCGACGGCGGGATCCACGGCGGCCTCGAGCTGCATCTCGCCGTCCACGACCAGGTCCGGCGCCCGCTTCGCCACGAGTCGCGCCGCCTCCCGCACGGTGTCCACCAGCGGGTGCTTGGCCGATCCGAAACTGGAGAAGGAGAGCATCGCGACGCGCGGATCGAATCCGAACTCGCGCGCGACGCCGGCCGCCAGGATCGCGATCTCGGCGAGCTCCACGGCGCTGGGCTGGATGTTCACCGTGGTATCCGCGAAGAACCAGCACTTGCGGCGCGCCACGATGCAGTAGACGCCGCACACGCGCGTGATGCCCGGGCGGAGCCCGATGATCTGGAGCGCGGGGCGGATCGTGTCGGGATAATGCTGCGTCACCCCGGACACCAGCCCGTCCGCATCCCCCATCTGCACCATCATCGTGCCGAAGTAGTTCGGATTGAGCAGCAGGGTGTCGGCTTCCTTCGCGGTCAGTCCCTTCCGCTGCCGCATGCGGTAGAGCGCGTCCACGTACGCCTCCCGCTTGGGATGGCGGCGCGGATGCACGAGCTCGATCCCGGCGAGCGACAGATCCAGGTGCCGGGCCTCGCGCTCGATCTCCTCCGGCTTGCCCAGGAGCACGGGGCGCGCGACGCCCTCGGCCACCAGGTGGGTCGCCACGCGCAGGATGCGCGGATGCGTCCCCTCGGGGAACACGATCCGCCGCGGCGACCGGCGCGCGCGGTGCATCACGGCGCGCGCGATCTCGCGCGACTTCCCGAGCCGCGCCTCCAGCCGGTCGCGGTACTCGTCCAGGTCGATCGTCAGGCGGGCGACTCCCGTCTCCATGGCGGCTTTCGCCACGGCGGGCGCGACCCAGAGCAGCACGCGCGGGTCGAACGGCTTCGGGATCAGGTAGTCGGGACCGAAATGCAGCGTCTCGACGCCGTAGGCGCGCGCCACCGCGTCGGGCACGTCCTGCTTCGCCAGGTCGGCCAGCGCGCGGGTCGCGGCGAGTTTCATCTCGTCGTTGAAGCGCCTTGCGCGGACGTCCAGCGCTCCCCGGAACAGGAACGGGAACCCGAGGACGTTGTTGACCTGGTTCGGATAGTCGGAGCGACCGGTCGCCATGAGCACGTCGGGGCGGGCGGCCTTGGCGTCGGGGTAGCTGATCTCCGGATCGGGATTGGCGCAGGCGAAGAGGATCGGCTTGGACGCCATCGACCGGACCATCTCCTGGGTCACGAGCCCCGCGCTCGAGAGTCCGAGCAGCACGTCGGCGCCGCGGAGCGCGTCGGCGACCGTGCGCGCCGTCGTCTCGACGGCGAACTCGGCCTTGTGCGGATTCAGCTCGGCGAGACGGCCGGTGTGAACGACCCCCTTGCGGTCGCACATCATGATCTGATCCCGGCGCAGTCCGAGCTTCGTGAAGTGGCGCGCGGAGGCGATGCCGGACGCGCCCGCTCCCAGGATCACGACGCGGATGTCCCCCAGCTTCTTCCCGGTGACCTCCAGCGCGTTCAGGAGCGCGGCGCCGGTGATGATCGCCGTGCCGTGCTGGTCGTCGTGAAAGACCGGAATGGAAACGAGCGCCTGGAGCTTCTGTTCGATGGTGAAGCACTCGGGCGCCTTGATGTCCTCGAGGTTGATGCCGCCGAACGTCGGCTCGAGGAGCGCGCAAAGGCGGACGATCTCTTCCGGATCCTTCGACGCGATCTCGATGTCGAACACGTCCACGTCGGCGAAGCGTTTGAAGAGAACGCCCTTCCCCTCCATGACCGGCTTGCCCGCGAGCGGGCCGATATCGCCCAGCCCGAGCACGGCGGTGCCGTTCGTGATGACGGCGACGAGGTTGCCGCGCGCGGTGTATTCGTACGCGAGATCGGGGTTCTTCTCGATCTCCAGGCAGGGCACCGCGACGCCGGGGGTGTACGCGAGCGATAGATCTTTCTGGGTGGCGCAGGGCTTCGTGGATACGACTTCGATCTTACCGGGGCGGGCGCCCCGGTGATATTCGAGGGCTTCCTTATAGAGTGCGTCGGCCATGGCTTCGTCCCCTTTCGACCCAAGCGCCCGGCGGCCCGCCGAAGCGCCCCGTCGAACCCATCTTCGGTCCGGATTCGAGCGCCGGTAAGGTGGCCGCAAGTAGCATGGAAACTGGGCCCTACGGGAGTCGGAAGCGGCGGGAAACGAGGGGTGTCCCGGGGACCGAAATGCCGTCGAAACACGGGATCCCCCGCGAGGCGCCGGCAGCCACGGCGTAAGTGGGCTAGCGACCAGTGGTTGTGAGCCATTCCCGGGGCGCCGATCCGAGATCCCGGGTTCGATCGAGCCGCACATCGGCATTCAGGCCCGGCCGATGGATGCCGAACAGTACGAGATGCGCCGAATCGTCGCGTTCACACTCCTGCTCGGCCTCGCTCCGGGATGCGCCGGCTCGCGACCCGCCCCTACGCTCGCCGTCGCGCCGTCTTTGTCCGAGGAGCGGCTCGCGTTCGAAGAGGAGGGGTACGCCTCGTACTACGGCCGGGAGCACCACGGCCGACGAACGGCGAGCGGCGAGCGGTTCGACGCGGGCCGCCTCACCGCGGCGCATCGCACCCTTCCCTTCGGCACCCGCGTGCGGGTCACCAATCTCGACAACGGGCGCAAGGTCGTGGTGACCGTCACCGACCGCGGCCCCTTCCGCCGTCATCGCGTCATCGACGTGTCGCGCCGCGCGGCGGAGGATCTCGGATTCCTGCGCGAGGGCACCGCGCGCGTGCGTCTGGAGGTGCTGTCGGGGTAGCGGCCCGTCGTGCCGGACCGCGAACGCCAAGGGCCCCCGGGCAAGCCCAGGGGCCCTTTCGTTCAGGCCGCCGACGGCGGTCGCGCGGCGGCGCTTCACTGCGCCGAATCGGGAGCCGCCTCCGCCGGCTTCGCGCCATCATCGCGCAGGCGCAGGAAGACCCACACCCGCTTGTACCGGTTCGCCTCCGTCGTCGCGGTGACCGCGAGCGCGAGCTTCTCGGTGTTCACGCGCAGCGGCACGCGATAGGACGCCTGCCAGAGGTTCGACTCGGAGTCGTACGTGAACGGCGTCTTCTCGCCCGCTCGGTCGGTCAACATCACCGAGGTCACGTCCGTGGATCCGGTCGCCGCGATCGTCACCACGCTGCCGGGGATCACGACCGATTCGGGTCCGGAGGCGACGATGTCCGGAGGCAGCGTCTCGTCCGCGTTCGGCGTGGTCTCGGCGACGCCGGTCACGACGCCTCCCGACGCGAGCGCAGTCGGGGTCGCGGCGGCGCCCTGGCCCGCGGAGACGCCCTGCTCCGCGGGAACGACGGCCGCTTCGCGATGGGCCAGCTCGGCGGTCGCCTTCTCCTTCTGCTCCCCGCAGCCCAAGGCGGCGAGCGCGATCAGAAGAGGCGCCGCGATCAGTCCCGCCTTCAGGAAGAAGAGCCGGTCGTCGCGTTGCGAATCCTGGGTGTTCCTGTTCTCGTTCATGGTCCTGTCTCCACATCCGGCTTCTGATGCGGCGTCGAGGAGCGGCGCCGGGGCCGCGGCTCGATCGCCTGGCGTGGGCGGCTCCCCGGGCCAGGACCGTGAGCCGCGCGCGGGGCGCTGCTCGGTGCCGTTCCTAATCAACCGCCATGCCGTACGTGTAAGTGACTGACCAGTTGCTAGATACCGGGGACGGAGGGTTCGGAGGGGGCCTCAAACGTGTCAGCCTTGACACGCATCAGGGAGCGGGAGCAGGCTGGAGAGGTCCCCAACCAACGACAGGGCTCGGACTTGGAGGCGCGTGTCATGGGTGACACGGAAAGGCGTGAAGCGCCGCGCTTCGGCGCGGCCTGCGCGGCGCTCGCGATCGTCATCGGCTTGTCGAGCTCGTGCGCGGCATCGAACGGGCATCGCATCCTCTGGACCCGCGCCGACCACGTCTACGTGGCGCTGGACTACGGAGCGGCGGTCGCGGAAGGCGACTCGGCCCGGTTCGAGGAGCGAGGGAAAGCGCTCGCGGCCGGACGCGTGGCGGAGGTCGTGCGGGGCGAGCTGGCGATCGTGTCCCTTCCCCCCGGGGCGCTCGGGCGCGTGAAGAAGATCGAGCGGGTCCATGTCACCTTCATGCGCGCGGGAGCCGCCCGGCCACCGTCGTTGCGCGTCGCCCTTCCCGCGGGCGGGCGCGGCAATCTCGCCGTCCCCTGCGCGGCCGGATCCGACGGCCTGCCGGTCCTGCCCCGGGACCTTCGCGGCTACGTCCTGAACGAGCGCGAGCGGTCGGAGCGGCCGCTTCGCCTCCGTCCCGATCCCCATGCGGTTCCTCCGCCGGGCTGGCCCGATACCTTGATCGTCTCCTTCTTCGCGAGCGCCACCGATGAAGAGATCGCGCTGGAGCGCGGCGACGTGGATGTCGCCGTCTTCTGGCCGGGAGAGCTCTCGCGCCGGATGCGCGACGACGCGCGATGGAAGGACACCCCTCACGGTCTGAGGAGCCGCGGCGTCGTCGCGATCACGGGCGCGGACCTGGTTCCCGCGGGACTCGACTCGGCGACCGTGCGCGCCCTGGACGACGAGCTGTTCCGCGGCGATCTGGAATGGACCGGCGCCTTCGTTTCGGCTTCGGAGCGCGGCCCGGGCCGCCTGGGGATCGACGAGAGCCTTCCCGGTTTCGCGGCGATCCGGGAGTGGCTGGCGCGCCGCCTGGGGACTCCTCGAGGCGGCATCGTGGGCCGGATCGCGTACGTCGACGCGCCGTTCGATTCGGCCCCCGCTCCGGGATTCCAGCCGCTCTACCGGATGACCTGTCCCGTGGTGAGCGGGCCCGCGTGGCGTCCGGTCATCGAGCGGATGGGTCCCGGCGTCTTCGCCGACATGATTCCCTGCACGGCCGCGATACCGCCGCGGTGAACTCTCTCCGCGTCCGCCTCATCGTGGGATTCGCGTTGGTGGCGCTGGTCCCCCTCGCGATCGCGATCGTCCTCCTCACCGACCGGATCGAGCGGATGGTGCGCGACCAGGCGGCGGATCGCGTCACGGGCGCGCTCCAGGCCGTCACGACGCAGCTGGCCGAGGACGAGCGCCGCATCGTCGAGAAGGCGCAGCTCCTGGCGCAGGACCCCGAGCTGCGACGTCTCTACCTGGTCCGCGGCGCGGGCGCGCGCGATCTCGCCGACTTCCTGGAAGAGCGCCGGTTCCTCCTGGGCCTCGACTTCCTGCGGGTCACCGACGTGTCGGGGGCGCTCCGCGCCGACGCCGCGGACGCGGTCTCGCGCTCCGCGTCCCCCGCGCGCCCGGCACGCTACGGCCCGGCGCCTCCCGGACGCCGCGGCATCTCGGTCCGGCGCCTGGAGAGCGATTCCGGCCTCGTGGTCGTGGCCGCGGCGCCGATTCAATATCTGGGAGCGACCACGGGGCACGTCGAGTGCGGTCTCGCTCTCGACGCGGGGTTCCTCGAGCGGTGGCGCGACCGGAGCGGCGTCGAGCTGGGGCTCTTCGACGCGCAGGGGCGCGTGGCCGGCGGCAGCGCGCCGCTCGCGCTGCCGTCGTGGGCATCGGGCTCGGCGGGCGCCAGCGGCCGATACCGGCTCGTCGGCACCGACGGGTCCGACCTCTACGAGACGGTGCCGCTCGCGATCGGCGACCCGCCCTTCGCCCGTCTCGTGGGCGCCGCGGGAACGAGCGAGGCCGAGGCGGCGATCACGGCGCTACAGCGCGCCTCGGCCATCCTGGGCCTCATCGCGCTCGGCGTGGCGATCGTCCTGGGCTTCGCGTGGTCGCGACAGATCTCGCGCCCGGTCGAGCGGCTGGCCGGATACTCCGAGCAGCTCGCCCGGGGGGAATGGGACCAGCCGCTCGAGCTGAAGAGCGTCCGCGAGCTGGAGACGCTGGTCGTGGCGCTCGACCGCATGCGCCGCGATCTCCTGTCCTATCGGGAGCGCCTCGTCGTGACGGAGCGGCAGGCGGCCTGGAGCCAGATGGCGCGCAAGGTGGCGCACGAGGTGAAGAATCCGCTCACTCCGATCGCGATCTCGATCGCCGATCTCAAACGGAGCTACGAGTCCAAGCGCCCCGATTTTCCCGCGATCCTGGACCAGGCCGTGCGCACCATCGGCGAAGAGGTGGAGACCCTGAAGCGCCTGCTCCAGGAGTTCTCCGACTTCGGCCGCTTTCCGCCGCCGCGCATCGAGCCCTGCCGCTGGTCGGGCCTCGCGGCGGATCTCGAGACCCTCTATGGCGACGAGATCCGCTCCGGAAGACTCGCGGTGTCGCCGGAGGGGCGCGGGCTGGTCTTCCCCGCCGACGCCGGGCAGGTCCGCCAGGCGCTCGTGAACCTGATCCGGAACGGGCTCGACGCGACGGCCGGCGGTGGACGCGTCCTGGTCGGCGCGGCCGCCCAGGAGCGGCGCGCCGTGATCACGGTCGCCGACGACGGACCCGGCCTGAGCCAGGAGCAGCGGGCGCGCCTCTTCACCCCGGGCTTCACGACCAAGCCGGAGGGGAGCGGCCTGGGGCTCACGATCGTCGAGCGGATCGTGAACGACCACGGCGGAACCATCGACGTGCGCTCCGCGCCGGGCCAGGGCACCACGTTCACCATCCGACTCCCCTTGCAGCGCGAGGCCTGACGATGCCCGGCGTGCTGATCGTCGACGACGAAGCGAACATCCGTTCCAGCCTCCAGGGGGCGCTGGGCCGCGAGGGCTATCAGGTGGAGTGCGCGGCGACCGCGGCGGAGGCGCGGGCGAAGCTCCGCGATTCCTTCGACTACATCCTCCTCGACGTCTGGCTCCCCGATGGGAACGGACTCGATCTTCTCCGCGAGTCGCTCGCCGCCGACCCGGACGCGGTCGTGATCATGATGTCGGGGCACGCGACGATCGACGCCGCCGTCCAGGCGACGCGGCTTGGCGCCTTCGACTTCCTCGAGAAGCCGCTCTCCCTGGAGCGCCTCCTGGTGCTGCTCCGGAACGCGGGCGCCGCGGTCGCGCTCAAGTCGGAGAACCGGCGGCTCACGCGGGGGTGGGCCAAGCCCATCCTCGGACGCTCCCCCTCGATCCGCCGGCTCCTCGGCGAGATCGAGCGCGCCGGCGCGGGGGCGGCGCGCGTCTTGATCCAGGGGGAGAACGGCACGGGCAAGGAGCTGGTGGCGCGCGCGCTCCACGCGGCGGGCCCGCGGGAGGGGCGACCCTTCGTCGCCGTGAACTGCGCCGCCATTCCCGAGGAGTTGATCGAATCGGAGCTGTTCGGGCACGAGCGCGGCGCCTTCACCGGCGCGACGCAGTCGCGCAAGGGGCGCTTCGAGGAGGCGCACGGCGGCACGCTCGTCCTCGACGAGGTCGGCGATCTCAGCGCTCGCGCGCAGACCAAGCTCCTCCGCGTGCTCCAGGAGGGAGAGCTGATGCGCGTCGGAGGCAACCGCGCCATCCGCGTGGACGTGCGCGTGATCGCCGCCACGAACCAGGATCTCGCGGCGCTGGTCCGCGCCGGACGCTTCCGCGAAGACCTCTATTTCCGGCTCGCGGTGGTTCCGATCACGGTGCCGCCGCTGCGCGAGCGCGCCGAGGACGTTCCCCTCCTCGTGGAGCGCTTCGCCGCCGAGACCGCGGCGGAGGCGGGCGTGAAGCCGCGCGCGTTCGCCCCGGCCGCCCTCCTGGCGCTCGCGCGCTATCGCTACCCCGGGAACGTTCGGGAATTGCGCAACATCGTGGAGCGCCTCCTCATCATGGCCCCGGGCGAGCGCGTCGAGGTCGATGCGGTGCGCTCGATCCTGCCGCGCGAGCCGGAGGAGCCAGGCGCGCCCGACGGCGCGGGCGCGGTACGGCTGGCCGACCGCGTGCGCGACTTCGAGCGGAGCGTGATCGAGGCGGCGCTCGCGGCCGAGGGGGGCAGCATGACCCGAGCCGCCGCGCGTCTGGGATTGGAGCGCAGCCATCTCTACAAGAAGATGAAGAAGTTGGGATGGACGCCTGACGAGAACGCGCGCTGACGGCGTCCGGCCGCCATCGTGCTCCCCCGCCGGATCCTTCCTGCGTGACCTGCATCACAGAAACGAGCGGGGGCTTGGCCCCCGTGGTCGATACGCTGCCGGTGAGGACCGGGTGCGCGCGCTCCGGCGGGAACCGCCGCCGGTCCCGAGGGGTACCGAGGGCAGACAGCCGGACACCCGGACCATCCGGGAGGAGCGAAGGTCCCCCCTTTCGCCACGGCTCCAAAAGCGGAGGGATGCGGCTTTGAAACATGGTTCACCCCTTCTGGCAGCCGCGTTCCTGGCCCTGATCATGCTGACGCCGGCACCCATGGTCCATGCCGCCGCGCCCGCGCGCGCCGCGGTCGCTCCGCCGTTCACCCTTCCGACCGCCACCGGTTCCGTCTCGCTCGACTCGCTCCAGGGAAAAGTCGTGCTGGTCGATTTCTGGGCATCGTGGTGCGTTCCCTGCAAGAGCTCCTTTCCCTGGATGACCGCCATGCACCAGCGCTACGGTCCGAAGGGGCTCGCCATCGTCGCGATCAACGTGGACAAATCGCGGAAGTCGGCGCAGGAATTCCTCGAGAAGCATCCCGCTCCGTTCGTCGTGGCCTACGACCCCGACGGCAAGACCGCGAAGGCGTACCACGTCTGGGGCATGCCCACGAGCTACCTCGTCGACCACGACCGGTCGATCCTCTTCTCGCGATCGGGCTTCGATCCCAAGCACGCCAAGGACGTCGAGGCGATGATCGCCCAGGCGTGCGCCCGATGAGCGCGCGCGTTCGGCGGCTCCTCGCGCGGGCGCTCCTCGCCGCCGCCGCCGCCGCGTCGGCCGGCTGCGCCGCGATGAAGGTGGAGCCCTGGGACCGCGACCTCCTCGCCGAGAAGAAGATGAGCTTCGCGCCCGCGCCTCTCGAATCCGCCATCGACGACCACGTCTACTTCAGCAAGGAAGGGTCGACCGGCGGCCAGGGCGTCGGCGGAGGCGGCTGCGGATGCAACTGAGCGAAGCACGGAAGCGCGCGCGATGACGCCTCCTCCGGGAGGGATGCCCCGGCGCGTCTCCGCGCTCCGCGCGCGCCTCGGCGCCGCGGCGTGTCTTCTCGTGGCCGCGGGCGCGCGAAGCGCGGCGGCACAGGCCCCCGATTCGACCACCACGCCCGACACCAGCTGGAACCCCGATTCGACGCGGGCGCCGCTAGCGGCGTCTTCGGCCGCATACCGCTGGCAATTCGACGGCGCGGGCCTTCTCTACAGCGAGAAGGGGCGCGCCAAGGTGATCGAGCCGCAGGCCCGCATCACGCGCCTCTTCCCCGACGGACAAACGCTCTCCGCCACCCTGGGGCTCGACGTCATCACAGGCGCCTCGCCCACGGGCGCGATCCCCACGACCACCGTTCAGACCACGACCACGCCCTCCGGCAACGTCCAGACGCAGACCGCGAACGAGGTCCCGACGCACCCCTTCAACGACCTGCGCGAGGGGCTGGATCTGGAGTGGTCCAAGCCCTTCGGCGGCTGGCTCACCCCATCCCTGGGAACGCACGCCTCGAGAGAGAAGGACTATCGCTCGCTGGGCGGCACCGCGAAGCTCTCGGTCGCGCTGATGCGCCGGCTCACGACGGTCACGTTCGGCGCGGGCTACAACGAGGATCGCGTGGATCCGGTCGGCGGAACGCGCGCGCCCCTCACCGACGGCAGCGTGCTCCTCGGCACGGGAGCCAATCCGAAGCGGGTCCGCAGCGCGCTCGCGGGCGTCTCGCGCGTGCTCACGCGCCGCTGGCTCTTCGGGGTGACCGGGTCGCGCTCGACGGAGCACGGCTACCTCACCGATCCCTACAAGGTGATCAGCGTGCTGGACGCGACGGGCGCGCCCACGAGCGACATCGTGACGGAATCGCGCCCCACGTCGCGGACGCGCTACGACGTGCTCGCCAGCTCGGTCTATCACCTGACGCAGAACATCCTGTACGCCTCCTATCGCTACTACTGGGACGACTGGGGCGTCACGTCGCACACGGCCGACGCGCGCTATCGCGTGGAGCTGTCGAACCAGAGCTTCTTCCAGCCGCACATTCGCTACTACTTCCAGACCCGCGCCAACTTCTTCCAATTCGGGCTGCCCCAGGGCGCTCCGCTCCCCGAGTTCGCGACGAGCGACGCGCGCCTGGGCGACCTCCGGACGATCACGCTCGGCGCCACGTACGGATTCCATCCGCACGCGGGCCCGGGCGAGGTCACCCTGCGGGCCGAGTATCTCCGGCAGTGGGGCAAGGGATCGGGAGGCCAGGACGACGGCCAGCTCGAGGGCGAAGCGGCCCCGGCGGCTCCCTCCGGACCGATCGAATTCATCCCCCCGGAGAGCATCGGCTCCATCGTGGTCGGGTACTCGATTCCCTTCTAGGCATCGCATGAGCCCGGCCCCAGCGACACCATCCGGCGCGCCTCCCGTCGTGGAGCGCGCCGGAGACGTTTTCATCGGACGCTTCACCGCCATGGCGAGCCCGTGCGAGGTCCTGGTCGACACCGACGACCGGGCCGAGGCGGGCTCGCTCGCGGAACGGGCCGCCGCGGAGGCGCGCCGCGTCGAGGCCAAGTTCAGCCGCTATCGCGAGGACAGCGTGGTCGGGCGCCTGAACCGCGCCGGGGGTGCGGCGACCGCGGTGGACGAGGAGACGGCGCGTCTCCTGGACTACGCCGCCGCGTGCTGGGAGGAATCGAACGGGCTCTTCGACGTGACGACCGGGGCCCTGCGCCGGGCCTGGACGTTCGACGGGAGCGGCCGGATCCCGGCCGAGGCGGTCGTGCGCGCGGCGCTCCGCGACGTGGGATGGGCGCGCGTCCGGTGGAACGGCGCGTCGCTCACGATGCCGCCGGGGATGGAGATCGACCTCGGGGGGATCGGCAAGGAATACGCCGTGGACGGCGCCGCGGCCCTCCTCATGGAGAGGACCGAAGCGCCCCTCCTCGTGAACTTCGGAGGCGATCTCTTCGCGAGCGGACCCAGGCGCGGCGGCGCCGCCTGGATCGTCGGCGTGGACGACCCCGCGCGGACCGGCGCCTCCGCGCTCTATCGCGTCGACCTCCTGGGCGGCGGCCTGGCCACGACGGGCGACGCCCGGCGCTTCGTGCTCCGGGACGGCAAGCGCCTGGGACACATCCTCGATCCGCGCACGGGATGGCCCGTCGAGGACCCTCCCGCGTCGGTGACCGTGCTGGCGCGCAGCTGCCTGGAGGCCGGCACCCTCTCGACGCTCGCCTATCTGCACGGCCCCGGCGCCGAGGCGTTCCTGCGCGGCCAGGGGGTGGAGTTCCGCGTCATTCCCGGCGCTTGAACGCGGCGCCGCGCCCCGCTAGGCTCCGCGCCTCGAATCGCCGCAGCCCGCCGTCACGCACCCGTCCCGGAGGCACGCCGATGCGCATCGGAACTCCCCTTTCGCCCGGAGCCGTCAAGGTGATGCTCCTCGGATCGGGCGAGCTGGGCAAGGAAGTCGTCATCGCCCTGCAGCGCTACGGCGCCGAGGTGATCGCGGTCGATCGCTACGCGCACGCTCCCGCCCATCACCTGGCGCACCGATGGCACGCGATCGACATGGCCGACCCGCGCGCGCTCCGCGACGTGATCGAGCGGGAGCGTCCCCACCTCGTCGTTCCCGAGATCGAAGCGCTGGCCACCGACGAGCTCGCGCGCGTCGAGGCCGACGGGCTCGCGGAGGTGATTCCCACCGCGCGCGCCGTCCAGCTCACGATGAACCGGGAAGGGATCCGGCGGCTCGCCGCCGAGACGCTTTCCCTGCCCACGTCGCGCTACCGATTCGCCCAGAGCGCGGCGGAGGTCCGGGAGGCCGCGGCGGCCCTCGGCTATCCGGTCGTCGTGAAGCCGGTCATGTCCTCGTCGGGCAAGGGACAGTCGGTGGTAAACGAGGCCGACGAGGTGGACGCCGCGTGGGACTACGCCGAGAGCGCGGGAAGGGTGAAGCACGGCCGCGTGATCGTGGAAGAGAAGATCGAGTTCGAGTACGAGATCACCCTGCTCACCGTGCGCGCACCGGGCCCGGACGGCCGCGTCGCGACCAGCTTCTGCGAGCCGGTCGGCCACGTGCAGGTGAAGGGCGACTACGTGGAGAGCTGGCAGCCGCAGCCGATGCACCCGGCCGCGCTGGAGCGCGCTCGCGAGGTCGCCCGCGCCGTCACGGGGGCCCTGGGAGGGCGCGGCGTCTTCGGGGTCGTGCTGTTCGTCCGCGGCGACCAGGTCTGGTTCAGCGAAGTGAGCCCCAGGCCCCACGACACGGGGCTCGTCACCATGGCGACGCAGGCGCAGAGCGAGTTCGAGCTCCACGCGCGCGCCATCCTCGGGCTGCCCGTGAGCACGGAGCTTCGGGCACCCGGAGCGAGCGCCGTGATCTATGGCGGCATGGATGCGAAGGGGATCGCCTTCGAGGGGCTGGACGAGGCGCTGCGGGTGCCCCGCACCTCGGTGCGGCTCTTCGGAAAGCCGGAGTCGTTTTCCCGCCGCCGCATGGGCGTGGCGACGGCGTGGGGCGGCGACGTCGCCGACGCGCGCGAGCGCGCGAAGCGCTGCGCCGGCCTGGTCCGGCCGGTGCGCGCTCCGCGCGATGCTTCCGTCGAGGAATCCTCGCCCGCGTCTTCCTGACGCGCGCCGCCCCTCTGGCCGCGCCCGGAGGCCGCTATTCGGCCCGGGCCTCGCGCCGCGCCCGGTCCACCATCTCCGGGCTCGCGTAGATCGCCACCTCGACGCGGCGGTTCCGGCTCCGGCCCGACTCGGTGTCGTTCGACTCCACCGGCTCCCGCTCGCCGCGGCCCACCGTCTCGATGTCCCGGTCGACGCCCTGCGAGCGCAGATAGCGCGCCGCCGCCTCGGCCCGCCGGTCGGAGAGATCCATGTTGTAGCTGTCGGTGCCGACGGCGTCGGTATGCCCGACGATCAGGAGATTGGTCTGGTCGTACTTCTCCAGGCTGCGCGCCAGCTCGTCCAGGTTCCGGCGCGCCGTGCCGCGAATGGCGTCGGAATCGAAGTCGAAGAGAAGGCCGGATTCGAACGTGATCTGAATCCCCTCGCCCACGCGCTCCACGATGGCGCCCGGGATGTTCTGCTCCAGCTCCCGCGCCTGCTGGTCCATCTTGTGGCCGATGACCGCGCCGGCCGCGCCGCCGACGACCGCGCCGATGATGGCCCCGCGCGCCGTCGAACCGGTCGCGTTCCCGACCACGGCACCGCCCGCGGCACCCGCCGCGGCGCCGATGATCGCGCCCTTCTGCTCCTTGCTGAGCGACGAGCAGCCCGGGACGCCGGCCAGAACGAGCGCTCCCGCCAGGGCCATCGTCGCCGCTTTCCGCATGGAACTCCTCATGAGATGCCTCCGCTCCGGCCCGCGACCCTCGCCGCGCGCCGGATTCAGGTTTGGGTTCAGGAGATTATCGGCGGCCGGATCGCCCGCCCGGCGGACGGTTCCGCGGCGTCGCGCGCGAGCCCGAGGATCGCGGCTCGGAGGCGCGGCTGGTGGGCCTGCGGGACTCCGATCCCCGCGGCTCCGGCCCTTCGGCGTCCGCGCCCCGCGACTGCGAGGCCCGCGATTCCTCCGACTCGGAGGAGGGCTCGCCGGTCTGGCTCACTTCGAACAGGAACCATACGCGGCGCTCGGTCTGGTCCAGGATGTCCTGGAGCAGGTTGCCGGTCGGCGTGTCGTGGTGGTCGTCGCAGGTCTCGATCGCCGCGCGCTGGCGCTCGGCCATCGCGCGGTTGTCGTCGAGCAGCCGCCGGACCATTTCGAGCGGCGTGACGTACTCCTCTTCATCGTCGGCGATGTTCTGCAGCGAAGCCACGTGGCCGATGCTCCGGATGGTGCTCCCGCCGATCTTCCGCAGGCGCTCCGCCAGGATGTCCACCGACTCCAGGACGACCTCGGCCTGTTCGTCGAAGAGGAGATGGTAGTCGCGAAAATGCGGCCCGCTCACGTGCCAGTGGAAGTTCTTGGTCTTCACGTACAGCGCGAGCGAGTCGGCGATGAGCGGATTGACGGCCTCCACCACGGCGCGGACGTCGTCCGGTCCGAGGTCGGTGGGCGTCGCCAGCGGCCGGGGGGCCGTGGGCTGGGCGTTCAAGGCGCGGGTGGCCATGCATTCTCCTTCCGGTATCAACCGGGATTCGTTTCGATTCGGGGTCCCCTGCTCCGGGACCGCGGGGCGCGACACCATCGGCCGCGCCAGCGCGCCCCTGATTATCGTCGCGGGCGTCCCATGAAGGGAAGCAGGACGAGCGAGAGGAGTCCGAAAGCGCCGTCCAGCGCCAGGGTAGCGGGATAGCCCCACCGCACCAGCGCATGGCCCTGCCACCCCGAGGTGTAGGAGTAGACGAGGTTGCATAGGGCCATGTACGCAGTGAATTGCGTGGCGGCGACCGCCGGCGTGGTCACATCCATGTAGATCGCGGTGCCGACCCCGTACATGAGTCCCTGGAAGACGGCGTACCCCAGCGTCAGCACCCAGAAGAGCCGGACCAGCTCGTGCGGCACCGGAGGACGTCCCGGCATCGAGGGATCCACGGGAAGGATCCAACCGTAGTGGCCCATCGCCAGGGCCATGGCGAAGGTCGGGAGCGTGGTGCCGACCACGAAGAGCGCCAGGGTGCGCCGGCGCCCGAACCGATCCGAGAGCCAGCCTCCGAGCACGCAGAAGCCCGCCGAGAGCGCCGTGCTCCAGAGACCGAGGATGCCGATCTGCGTGTCGGTCAGTCCCAGCTCCACCGCGAGATTGGACTGCAGCGAGAGGGAGAGGGCGTACGCGCCCATCGGCAGGAGCGCCAGGAAGATCGCGAGGAACGCGGGCCGGCTCCCGGTGAAGGCGCGCGCGGCGTCCCGCGCGAAGCGCGCGATCTCGCGGGCGACGGCGGCCAGGAGCCGGCCCGAGCGCGGCGCGCGCGGGGGTCCCGCGGCTTCGCGCATCGGCACCGGCACGAGCAGCGTCACGAGCGCGATCGCTCCGGCGACGATCAGGAAGGTGGTCCTGAAGCCGACGAGCGGCGTGAGCAGGAGGACCCCGGCGCCGCCGGCGGCGTTCCCCAGGTACTGCCCCGCGAACATGAGGCCGTTCGCCAGCCCGCGCTCGCCCCCGTGGAGCGTGTTCACCGCCAGCGAATCGATCGCGACGTCCTGCGTGGCCGCGAAGATGTTGTGGACCAGGATGATCGCGGTGAAGAGTCCCAGATGGCCCCGGAACTCCACGGGGGCGGCCGCCAGGAGGCTCACCGCCATCATCGCCTGGGTGAGGAGGATCCAGAAACGGCGCCGCCCCCACCGCTCCACGGTGAGGACGTCCACGAAGGGGCCGAACGCCCATTTGACCGCCCAGGGAAGGTAGAGGGCGGCGATGAACCCGCCGATCGCCGCGGGATCCAGCCCCTGCCGGCGCATCTGCGTCGCGACCGCGGTCCCCGTGAATCCCGCGGGAATCCCCTCGGTGAAGTAAAGAAGGAAGAAGGCGGCCAGCCGGCCGCGCCGCGTGGCGAGGAGATCGGGAAGTCTCAAGCGCGGGGGACGCTCCGTCACGCGGGAACCCTGCGCGATGCGGGCCTCGGAGGCAACGCCAAACGGTGCTACCCTCCCCGCCGGGAGGAACCATGTCGATCTGGAGATTCTTAGGAGTGGAGCGCCAGCCGGAGGAGCACGGCCCCGGCACGTTCGCCTCCTCGGCCGAGGCGATGCGCGGCGTGGTCGAGCGGCTCGAGCGCCTCGACCCCGAGCGGGCGGGCTACATCGCGCGGTTCGCCTATGTGCTCGGCCGCGTCGCCAACGCCGATCTCGAGGTCACCGAGGTGGAGACGCGCGCGATGGAGCGCCTGGTCCAGTCCCTGGGCGGACTGGAGGAGGACGAGGCGGTGCTCGTCGTCGAGATCGCCAAGGTGCAGCACCGCCTGTTCGGCGCCACCGACAGCTACTCGATCACGCGCGAGTTCGCGAAGACCTCCACCGCCGGGCAGAAGCGCGAGCTGCTCGAGTGCCTCTTCGCGGTCTCGGCGGCGGACGAGAACGTGTCGGGCGTCGAGGAGAACGAGATCCGCCGCATCGTGAAGGAGCTGGACCTGACCCACGAGGATTTCATCGCCGCGCGCGCGAGCTACCGC
>DATJEJ010000169.1:0-8165 GCA_035496795.1 Candidatus Omnitrophota bacterium | reverse complement strand
CTCCCGTTAAGCACTCCTCGATCCACGGCGCCGCTCCGCTGTTCTTGAAATCAACCTGCCTCTCCTCCAGCAGTGATCCCAACCAACCGTGGGGTCATGGGGCCCGTCCCATTCCCATCCGGAAAGCTGAGCCGCAAGCATTCCATCGTGTGCAAGCGGGGGAGGGCGGCGCGCGGAGCGCGCACGCCCGAACGCCGGCAGGTCACACCGTCGTCTTTTGACGCGAGGAGAGACAGCCGCGGAGGGCGCCTCCCGGAGGCCCGCCGAGATGGTGTCCACCGTCGAGGAGAGTGTCGGGCCGGAGGGCGGCCGCCCGAAGGGCTGTCTCTCCTCGCGCCAAACGCAGTGCGCCCGGCCGCCCTTTGGCGATGCCCCTCGCAGGGGCGTCTCCCTTGACCGCGCCAAACTCGGATGCTAGCGTGCGGCACAAGCTTGAAAACACCCCCGAGACTCACACAGCGCGCCGCCGTCGAGCGCCTCTGGCGCCTCGCGGAAGAGATCCGTTCGCTCTGCGGCCTGCCGCCGCTCACCGGACAGGAGCAGGGCGCGCCGGAGAGCGGCGATGCCGTCGCGCTCGAGCCGCTGGTCGAAATCCTCCTTCGCGACCTGGAGACCAACTTCCGGCGCGAGCTGGCCACGCGCGTCCAGCTCGAAGGCCTCGGCGAGCTCGTCGCCTTCGCCGCCCGCGACGCCGAGCCGGGCCGCCCCTACCAGATTCTCGTGAACTACCTCGCGCGCGCCCTCGACGAGCCACGCCTCTGGCTCGGCACCGTCGACGGGAGTCCCGCGTCGTTCACCGTCTACCGCGCCGGCGATCCCGCCGTGATGGACGTGAGCCCCGACCGCGTGCAGGTCCACTGGCTCCAGCCCGACTGGCTCCACTGGATCGCGCTCGGGGACGGAAACCGGCAGCTCTGGATCGGTCCCTCGGGCTCGCGGAAGGGGGGACCGTGGCATCCCATTCCGGTTCGCGGCGAGATCGCGGTGGACCGCCTCACGGGCGACGTGCCGATCTGTCCCGGCGCGGTCGGAGGCGGGAAGGCCTGCGGCCTCTCGCGCCTTCCCCTCGAGGAGATGGCGGGCGGCCATCGCGCGTGCGGCCGCTGCCAGTTCCGCCACGTGGTGGCGCTGATCGGGATCGAGGGGGCGGACGCACGTCAGCGGCTCTCGCAGCTCGAGGCGATCGCCCCTTCGCTCGGGCCGATCCTCGTGAACCTCGGGCTGAAGGAGGTGCTCGATCTGGAGGCGCGCTTCCGCGACGAGGTGATCGAGAACCTCCCCCTCGGCGTGGTCGCCATCGACACGCGGGGCCGCGTGCTCGCCTGGAACCGATCGGCCGAGGCGATCGTCGGACTCGATCGCGAGCAGGTCCGCGCGAGCCCGCTGCCACGTCTGCTCGCGGAGCGCTCGTGGCACGAGGTGCTGGTGCGATCGCTGGAGATGGGGGAGGCGACCGTCGGCGCGGAGCACGACATCGTCCGCCCCGACGGATCGAGCATTCCCGTGGAGGTGAGCACCGCACCGCTGCGCGACGCCGAGGGACGGATCCGCGGCGCCGTGGCCACGCTCCTCGACGTCTCCAGCCTGCGTGATATGGAGGACCGGATCCGGCAGCTCGACCGGCTCGCCGCGCTGGGTCGGTTCGCCTCGAGCGTGGCGCACGAGCTCCGGAATCCCCTCACCGGCATCGCGACGGGCGTCCAGTATCTGAGCCGCGGCTTCCCCGAGGGGGACGAGCGCCACGAGAGCGTGGCGTTCATCCTGCGCGAGGTCGTTCGCCTGAACACGATCATCCAGGACCTCTTCACCGCCACCAAGCCGCGCGCGATCCTGCCGCGCCCCACCCGGCTCACCGACGTCGTGGAGTGGGCGGTCCGGGGGCTCTCGCCGGCCATCGACGCTTCGGGGGTCACGATCGAGCGGCAGGGTGCCGATACCTGGCCCACGGTCACGGCCGACGCGGACCAGCTCCAGCAGGTGCTCCTGAACCTGATCCAGAACGCGGTCCAGGCCTCGCCCAAGGGCGGCACGGTCACGATCCGCGCGTACCGGCGCACGGGGGAACGGCCCTCCGTCGCCATTCAGGTCGAGGACCGCGGGCACGGCATCCCGGCCGACCTCCTGCCGCGCATCTTCGAGCCCTTCTTCACGACCCGGCCCAAGGGGACCGGCCTCGGGCTCTTCGTCGCGCATGGTATCGTGCAGCGCCACGGCGGAACGCTCGAGGTGGAGAGCGACGCCGCGGGAACCCGCTTCCGCGTCATCCTGCCGGAAGCACCGGAATGAGGACCCAACGGGCATGGCCAAATCGTCGATCCTGATCATCGACGACGACGAGACGATCCGCTACTTCCTGCCGCGCGATCTCGAGGCGGAGGGGTACCAGGTCACCACGGCGGAGAGCGGCAACCTGGGGCTCCGCGCGCTCGAGCGCGACACCGTGGATCTCGTGCTCCTCGACATCCGCCTTCCCGACCGGAGCGGGATCGACGTGCTCCAGCGGATCCGCACGCAGTGGCCCGACCAGGCCGTCGTCATGCTGACCGGCGAGCCGGACCACGAAACCGCCGTGCAGGCCATGCGGCTCGGCGCCCGCGACTACCTGACCAAGGGAAAGCCGATCCGCGAGGAGCTCCTGGCCGTGCTGGAGCGGGAGCTGGCCACGCAGCGGCTCGGCCGCGAGGTGCAGCACCACCGCCAGCAGAAGAGCCAGCACTTCTCCCGCGAGTTCGTGCGGGGACAGAGCGCGTCGATGCAGCGCGTCTACGCCATCGTGGAGCAGGTGGCCGGCTCCGACTCCACCAGCGTCCTGATCGAGGGGGAGAGCGGGTCGGGCAAGGAGCTGATCGCCCATCTCATCCACGAGCTTTCGGCCCGGCGCGAGAAGCCGATGCTGGAGGTGAACTGCGCGGCGATCCCGCGCGAGCTGTTGGAATCCGAGCTGTTCGGCCACGAGAAAGGCGCCTTCACCGACGCCCGCCAGCAGAAGCAGGGTCTTCTCGAGCTCGCGAACGGCGGCACGCTCTTCCTGGACGAGGTGGGGGAGATGAGCCTCCAGATCCAGGTGAAGCTCCTCCGCGTGCTCGAGCGGATGACGTTCAAGCGGGTCGGCGGCACCAAGGACATCACCGTCAGCGTGCGCGTCATCTCGGCGACCAACCAGAACCTCGAGACCATGGTCCGCGAGCAGCGCTTCCGCGAGGACCTCTATTACCGGCTCAAGGTGGTGCCGATCCGCGTGCCGCCGCTGCGCGAGCGCCGCGAGGACATCCTCCCGCTGGCGCAGCACTTCCTGGCGCAGTTCAACCGGGCGTTCAACAAGGGATTCGAGCGGATCGACCCGGAGGCGGACCGCGTGCTGCTCGCCTACCCCTGGCCGGGGAACATCCGCGAGCTCCGGAATCTCTTCGAGCGGATCGTGCTTCTCAATTCGGGGGACCGGATCCAGGCGCAGCACCTCGCGGCGGCCATCGCCCCGCCCGCGGCCCGCACCGGCTCCTCCCTCGACGCGCTGCGCGCGGTCATCGAGAGCGGGCAGTTCGCCGAGAGCGGCATCGATCTCGAGACGGCGCTCGGGGAGGTGGAGCGGGAGGTGATCCAGCGCGCGTTCGACTGGACCCGAGGCAACCAGAGCCGGGCCGCCCAGCTGCTGCAGATGAAGCGCGACAAGCTCCGCTATCGGATGAAGCTCTATGGATTCCACGACGCGACGGCCCCGGGTGAAGTGCTGTAGGCTCCTCTTCCAGCTCGGCCTCGTCGCGCTCGCCCCCTGGATGATCTCCGGATGCGGCTACACGCTCTCGAGCGTGGTCCCCGGCTACATCAAGACCATCGCGATCCCGGTCTTCCAGAACAGCACCGTCGAGTTCGGGATCGCCGAGGACGTGACCAACGCCATCCAGACGGCGTTCCAGGGAAACGGGCGCCTCACGGCGGCGGGGGAGAAGCAGGCCGATTCCGTGCTCCGCGGCACCGTGCTCGCCTACCGGAACCAGCCCTTCGGCTACACGCAGCAGGAGCGTGCGACCTCCTATGAGGTCCTGCTCACCGTGCGCGTGCTCTACCGCGACCTCGTGAAGAGCCGGGACATCTGGAAGGAGGACGCGCTCACCGTCCGGACCACGTACAATGTCGTCGCCGTGGGGGGCGTGCCCGCGCGGACCGAAACCGACGCCCGAGCCGAGGTCGTGCGCAAGCTGGCCGATCAGATCGTGAGCCGCACCGTCCAGGGGTGGTGATGACGATGCCGAAGCGGGGAGCCGCGCTATCCTACGAGGAAGCGGAGCGCCTGCTGGCCGGAGACGCCGCGGGCCTGCCGCCCATCGCGGTGGCGGCCGGCCCCGACGAGTACCTGCGCGAGCGTCTCGTGGACGCGTTCCGCGCGGGAGGGGAGCGGGACGGATCGGATTTCTGCCGCCTCGAGGGCGATGACCTCGAGCCCGCCGTCCTCGCCGAAGCGCTCGCGTCGATCTCGCTCTTCTCCTCCTCGCGCCGGATCTGGATCCGCGAGGCCGCGAAGCTGGACAAGACGTGCGAAGAAGCGCTGCTCGAATGGGCGCGCGGCTCCGCCGAGGGCGCGCGCGTTCTCGTCACGACGGCGCGCGAGATCCCGGAGCTGAGGACGCTCCAGGCCCTGGCGGCCGCGGGCGTCTCCACGGCCTGTGCGCTCCGGCCGGGTGAGGCCGCGCGCTGGGTCGCCCGGATGCTCGAGGACGCCAAGCTCGCCGTTCCGCCCGGCGCCGCCGAGGCGCTGGCCGGAGCCGCGCGCGACCTGCTCGAAGCCCGCCAGGAAGTGGAGAAGCTCCGCGTGCACGCCGAGCCCTCGGGAAAGGTCCCGCCCCGCGCCCTGGCCGCGCTGCGGGGCGCGCGCGCGGGCGGGTCGCTGGACCGCTGGGCGGACGCCGTGCTCGCGCGGGATGCCGCGGCCGCGCGGCGCGAGGCTGCCGCTCTCGATGCCGAGGGCGTGAGCGGCGGGAACGCGCTCTGGGCCGTGGCCGAGCGCGCGCTCGCCGCGCTCGAGCCGCAGTCGTTCGGCTACCGCCGCGCCGCGCCGCGGGTCGCGCTCACGCCCTCGGCGGCCCGCGCGGCGCTGGACGCCGTCTACGCGGCCGACCGCGCGCTCAAGCGGGGCGAGGTGCGGGACGCGGAGCTGCGCGATCTCATCGAACGGAGACTCATGGAAGGGGAAGGAGCGACGGGAAGGCATGGCTGAGCCGCGACAGACCGGGCCCGACACAAGGCACCCGGCGGAGGAATCGCGCGGGGAGGAGCGCGGGCGGAGCTATCCCTTCCGCGAGCTGGAGGCCGCCGCCCGGAAGCGCTGGGTGGAGGAGCGCCTCTTCGAGCTGCGCGATCCGATGAAGGCGGAGCGCCGCTTCTACTGCCTCAACATGTTCCCGTATCCCTCGGGCGATCTCCACGTGGGCCACGGCCGCAACTACATCCTCGGCGACGCGGTGGCGCGCGTGCGGAAGATGCAGGGCTTCACCGTGCTCCAGCCGATGGGCTGGGACGCGTTCGGCCTGCCGGCGGAGAACGCGGCGATCAAGAACAGGACGCACCCCGCGGTCTGGACGCGGAAGAACATCGCGCGGATGAAGGCGCAGCTCTTCGCCTGGGGCGTGATGTTCGACTGGAACCGCGAGCTCGCGTCCTGCGATCCGTCGTACTACCGGTGGACGCAGTGGATCTTCCTCAAGCTCTACCAGCAGGGGCTGGCCTACCGCGCCATGGGCTCCGTGAACTGGTGCCCGTCGTGTCAGACCGTGCTGGCCAACGAGCAGGTCGTGGACGGCAAGTGCGAGCGGTGCGGCACGGTCGTCGAGACCCGCGAGCTGGAGCAGTGGTACTTCAAGATCACCGACTATGCCGAGCCGCTCCTGCGCGACCTGGCGCTGCTCCAGCACTGGCCCGAGAAGGTTCGCGTGATGCAGTCGAACTGGATCGGCCGGAGCGAGGGCGCGTCGGTGCGTTTTCCGATCGCGGGGCGCGAGGCGCCGCTCGAGATCTTCACGACGCGCCCCGACACGCTGATGGGCGCGACGTTCATGGTCGTGGCCGCCGAGCACCCGCTCGTCCTGACGCTCGCGTCCGAGGGGAAGCTCCCGGCGGAGGCGATCCGCTTCGTGGACCGCCTGAAGCGCGCGCGCGTCGAGAACCGCTTCGCCGTGGAGACCGAGAAGGAGGGGGTCGCGCTGGGCGTGGAAGCCGTGCACCCGCTGACGGGCGCGCGCCTGCCGGTCTGGGTCGCCAACTACGTCCTGATGGGCTACGGCACCGGCGCGATCATGGCCGTGCCCGCGCACGATCAGCGCGACTTCGAATTCGCGACGCGATACCGCCTGCCCATCGTCGAGGTGATCCGCCCCGCCGAGGGCCCTTCCTTCGACGGCACGGCGGCGTACGAAGGGGACGGCGCCCTGGTCCACTCCGCGCCGTTCGACGGGCTCCCCGCCGAAGAGGGAAAGCGCGCGATCGTGAACGCGCTGGAAAAGGAGGGGAAGGGCGAGGCGCGCGTGAACTGGCGCCTCCGCGACTGGCTGATCTCCCGGCAGCGCTACTGGGGGGCGCCGATCCCGATGGTGACCTGCCCCAAGTGCGGCATGCAGCCCGTCCCCGAATCCGAGCTGCCGGTGCTCCTGCCGGAGCAGGTCGAGTTCGAGCCGACCGGGAAGTCGCCGCTCCTATCCAACAAGGCGTTCCTCGAGACGACCTGTCCCCAGTGCGGCGGCCCCGCCCGGCGCGAGACCGACACCATGGACACCTTCGTGGACTCGTCGTGGTACTTCCTGCGCTTTCTGAGCCCAAAAGCGGAAGATCGTGCCTTCGATACGGATGCGGTGAACCGCTGGCTGCCCGTCAACCAGTACATCGGCGGCGTGGAACACGCCATCCTGCATCTCCTCTACTCACGCTTCATCGTGAAGGTCTTCCAGCGGATGGGCCTCGTCTCCTTCGCCGAGCCCTTCGAGCACCTCTTCACGCAGGGGATGATCACCAAGGACGGCGCCAAGATGTCCAAGTCGCACGGCAACGTCGTCCCTCCGGACGCCCTCATCGAACGCTACGGAGCGGACACCGTCCGCCTCTACACGCTCTTCATCGGCCCTCCCGAAAAGGAGGCCGAATGGAACGACCGCGGCGTGGAGGGCGCCTACCGATTCCTCACGCGGTACTGGAAGGTGATCGAGGATTTCACGGAAGCGAACGAGGTTGTCCCCGGCAGCAAGCGCCCCCAAACGGTGGTTGGCGGAGGCGGCAGGACCGCCTATGCCGCGTCAGGCCCGGCCAGGGACCTGCGCCGCAGGGTCCACCAGCTGGTCCATCAGATCACCGGCGACGTGGAGCGCTTCCACTTCAACACCGCCGTGAGCGGCCTCATGCAGGTCGTGAACGCGGTCCAGGAATACCAAGCCCAGGAAGGAGATCTGAGGGCCCCCGAAGCCGCCGAAGCGGTCGATCTAACCACAAGGCTCCTGGCGCCCCTGGCCCCACACACCGCAGAAGGCGCCTGGGACCGCCTGGGACACCCCGAATCGGTCGTCCTGGCCCCATGGCCCTCGGCCGACCCCGAAGCCCAGCAGAGCGCCTCCCAGACGCTCGCCGTCCAGGTCAACGGCAAGCTGAGGGCCCAGATCCAGGTCCCAGCAGCCGCCACCAAGGCCGACATCGAGCAAGCCGCCCAGGCCGACCCCAAGGTCCAGAAGTTCACCGAGGGCAAGCAGGTCGTCCAGGTCATCGTTGTCCCAGGCAAGCTGGTCAACGTAGTAGTCCGGTAAGTCGGAGCGGTCCGGGGACCGCTGGAAGCCCACTTGAAGGTAGGCGGAAGGCCGGAGGCCGACCGCCGGCCCAATCACCCCCAACCCGATTACGACCGCCGGAGGGGGAACCGATGGCCGGAGGGGCCAGTCCATCGGTTGGTATTCATGTCAACTTCACGCCTAAAGGCCAGGCTGGCCGAGGCCGATTCGGTCCTGACGTGAAGTTGACATAATACCCCTTATGCGACATGCATTCGAACGACTGGGGGCGAGCGCTCCGCCAGGCGACGCATCACGTGATCGGCCGCGCGGCACCGCCCCGCGGCGCCAGGCCAATAATTTACCGCCGCTAAGCGGCGGTAAATCTCACGACAAATGTAGCCTTGATGCGACAAGCCTTGCGGC
>DATJEJ010000168.1:0-5227 GCA_035496795.1 Candidatus Omnitrophota bacterium | reverse complement strand
TGGGCGTAGTAGTCAGCGGGGACGCCGAACAGGTGGCCGTGCAGGGTGGCGCTCAGGTCCAGCCGGTGGTAGGGAAGGAGCCGGGCGCTATTCCGAGTGCCGGGAAGCAGCAGCACCTTGCCCTTCCCCGTCGCCGGATCGGACAGGCCATATTGCGCCTCGAGCGGCGTGAAGGCCTGACCGGTTGCGAAGACGAAGTCCGACCCGAAGCTCCAGCGCTTCCGATTCCACTGCGCGACCACCTTCACGTCGTGACGCCGATCGTACTTGGGCGGGAAGGTCTGTCCTTCGTTCAGCTCCGGCCAGCGGCGGCGGCTCCAGCCCAGCGTATAGCCGACCCATCCCGTGAGTGCGCCGCGGCGCTTCTGCGCGAACAGCTCGACGCCGCTCGCCCAGCCGCGGCCGCCGGTGTGGAAGAGGTCCTCGGTGCTCGTGCCCTGCGCGTCGGCCGAACGGGTGTTGTCGAGCTGCACCAGGTTGCGCAGCCAGGTGTAGTAGCCCTCGACTGAAATGGTGTACGTGTCGGTCGGCAGCCACTCCAGACCGCTCACCGCCTGCCAGGAGCGCCCCGGCTTCGCCGAGCCGTCGGTCGGAACCCAGAAGTCGGTCCCGTTGAACGCCTCGGTCGAGACCAGCTGGAGATGCTGCGTGTAGCCGCCGCCGCCCGCCTTCACGCGCACGTTCGGGCCCAGGACGTGATTCACCGAGAGTCGCGGCTCCACGCTGACATGGCCGCGGGGGCCGAACACCTCCGCGCGCACCCCCGGCCGCACCGTCCAGAGGACGTTCGGGGTCCATTGGTCCTCCACGAACGCGGCCGTCCCGACCGGGCGCTCGTCGAAACCCGGCTGCTCCACGCCGTTGAACTGCTGGCCCAGCTCGAAGCGGTACGCCGAGACCGAGACGCCCGCTCGCGCGGCGTGGCCGGGCGCCGCGTTCCAGGAGAGGTCGCCCTTGGCGCCCACGTCGAGGAGACGGTTTCCGAAGAAGAGTGGCGTGCTGAAGATCTTCACGTCGGTGTCGCTCCTGTACTCGGTGGCCGAAACGATCAGGTTTCCGATCGCGCCGCGGCCGAAATCGTGCATCCAGCGTCCCATCCCCGCCACGTTGCCCCACCGGATGTCCACGAACGTCCCTCGATCGAGATCGAGATGCAGCTTGTCGCGTCCGCGATATCCCGAGAAGGAGAGGTCGTCGCGCGGACTCATCGAGCGGTGCACGCGCCCGTTCAGGTCGTAGAAGAAGTACGAGGGGATCTCGGTCGAATCGTTGCGCACCGCGTTCAGCACCGGCTCGAGGTAGGTGCGCCGCGCCGAGAGGATCCAGGACCCGTTCCGGATCGGCCCCTCGACCGTCGCGCGCCCGGCGATGAGGCTCACCGCGCCGGTGCCGCGCAGGCCGTCGCGGCTGCCGTCTCGATTCTCGACGTCCAGCACCGAGCCCAGCCGCCCGCCGTACTGCGAGGGGTAGGCTCCCTTGTACAGGGCGACGTCCTTGATCGCGCCGGGATTGAACGTCGAAAAGAATCCGAACGCGTGGGTCGGGTTGTAGAGCGGGATCTGATCGAGAAGGATGAGGGTCTGATCGGGACCGCCGCCCCGGATGTACAGCCCGCTGCTGAAGTCGGATGCCGCCTGCACGCCGGGGAGAAGCTGAAGGCTCCGGATCAGGTCGGCCTCGCCGACGGCCGGCAGCCGCTTCAGCTCGCGCGCGGGCAGCTCGACGTAGCTCGGGGTCCCGCGCACGTCGCGCGGCTCGCGCTCGCCCCGCACGTCCACGGCGCTCACGGGAAAGGGCGAGGTCGCCAGCACGATGTCGCGGCGAAGGGTGCTCTCGCCGATCGAGACGGTGTCGGCGAAGTCGCGGTAGCCCGCGGCGCGGCAGGTCCGGCGGTAGGCTCCCGGCGTGACCCCGCCGAACGAATAGAATCCGCTCGGGTTGGATACGGCGCGCAAGCCGGTCCGCGCCGCTCCGGCGGAGTCGCCGGCAGCCAGGGGAGTGAGCGCGATATAGGCGTAGGCGGGCCCTTCCGCCTCGCCCTTCGCGCGGACGAATCCCTCCAGCGATCCCGCGGTCGCCATCGCGCTGCCGAGGAGCAGATGAAGAAGGAGCCACGCCCCGGCCGCCATGGTCCGGGAGTACCAGCGGGGACGTTTCGGAGATCGGCACGGGAGCATGAGCAGCCTCCAACTATCCTCGCTTCGGACCCTCAGGGGAAGGGAGTAAGATGGCGTCCATGGGCGCGACCTTGATCCTCGGCGCGGGCTTCGGCGGCCTCGCCTGCGCGCGCGCGCTTCGCGCCCGGACCCCTCGCGACCATCGCATCCTGCTGATCGACCGATCCCCGCTGTTCGTGGTCGGGGCGGCGAAGACGTGGGTGATGCTGGGCGAGCGTCGCGCCGACGAGGTGATGAAGACGCGCGCGGCGCTCGTGCCCGACGGGGTCGAGCTCCTGCGCGAAGAGGTGAAGCGCGTGGACGCCGCGGCCCGCCGCGTCGAGACCGACCGGGGCAGCCACGCGGGCGATCATCTCGTGGTCGCGCTCGGCGCCGAGCTGGACATGGCCGGTGTTCCGGGCCTGGACGCCGCCGCGCACACGTTCTACACGCTGGACGGCGCGGCGCGCATCCGCCAGGCGCTCGACTCCTTCCGCGGGGGCCGCCTCCTTCTCCTCGTGCCGCGCACCCCGTTCGCCTGTCCTCCCGCCCCCTATGAGGCCGCGTTCCTGCTGCACGCCCTGCTGGAGCGTCGCGGGATCCGTGGCGCGACCCGGCTCGATGTCGTCACCGTCGAGAAAGCTCCCATGATGACCGCCGGGCCGTTCATGGGGCGCATGATCATCGGCCAGCTCGAGTCGCGCGGCATCGGATTCCACGGCCAGAAGAAGGCGGCGTCGGTCGACGCCAAGGCGCGGGTGGTGCGGTTCGAGGACGGAAGCGAGGCGGCGTACGACATGCTCCTCGCCGTGCCGCCGCACCGGGTCCCGCGGATCCTGGTCGAAGCGGGTCTCGCCGAGGCCGGAGGCTGGGTGCGTGTGGATCCCAGGACGCTGGAAGTGCCGGGGAAGCCCGACGTGTACGCGATCGGCGACTCGACCGTGCTGGCCCTCCCCGGGCGCTTCGATCCCAGCGCCCCGCCGCTCGCGCTCCCGAAAGCGGGGGTCTTCGCGGCCGCCGAGGGGGAAGCCGTGGCGGCGCGGATCGCGTCCCGGCTCACGAAAGGATCGGAGCCCGCACCCTTCGACGGCCACGGCTTCTGCTATGTCGAGATGGGCGGGCGGCGCGCCATGCGCGCGGAGGGTGACTTCTTCGCGGAGCCGAATCCGGTGATGACGGCGCGGGAGCCGAGCGAGGAGCAGTACCGGGACAAGGTAGCCTGGATCGAGGGCTGGCTCCGGCCGCAGAACTGACTTTCTCCGATCAAGTACCCCGGCGATTCGGCCGATAATCAGGCAAACCCCAACACACATCAGGAGCCGCGCACCGCATGGTTCTGCTACCTGCGGCGCTGGCGACCGGCCTGACCCTGTACGGTCTCGTCGAGTCCCGGCGCCATCGCCGTAACCTCGATCGCATTCCGATCCGGGTGCACGTGAACGGCACCCGGGGAAAGTCCTCCGTGACGCGTCTGATCGCCTCGGGCCTGCGGGCGGGCGGGATCCGAACCTTCGCCAAGACCACCGGCACGATGGCCCGGATGATCCGCCCGGACGGGAGCGAGGCCGACGTCTACCGCGTGGGCCCCCCCAACGTGATCGAGCAGAAGCGGATCGTTCGCCGCGCCTTGGAGGAGCGGGCCGAGGCGCTGGTGATCGAATGCATGGCGGTGCACCCGGAGCTTCAGCCTCTGTGCGAGCGCCGGCTGGTGCGGAGCACCGTCGGCGTCATCACGAACGTTCGGGCCGATCACCTCGACGTGATGGGACCCACGGTGGACGACGCCGCCGCGGCGATGGGCCAGACGCTCCCGTTTCAAGGCACGGCGTTCACCGCCGAGCGCGACCGCTTCGCCGTCCTCGCGGCGATCGCGCGGGCGCGCGGGTCGCGGCTCCATGGGGTGGATGGAGGGGACGTATCGCCTCGCGAGCTGGACCGGTTCTCGTACTACGAGCACGCCGACAACGTGGCCCTGGCGCTGGCCGTCTGTGCGCACCTGGGCGTCCGGCGCGAAGCGGCCCTCCAGGGAATGTGGGCGGCGACCCCCGACCCGGGCGTGCTCCGCCGCTACCACGTTGCGGCCGGCGCGAAGCAGATCACCTTCGTGAACGCCTTCGCGGCGAACGACCCCGATTCGACGAAAGTCGTCTGGACGCGGCTGGGTCTGGACCGCGCGGTGCCGGGCGTGCGTCGCATCGTCCTCGCGAACTGCCGCGGCGATCGGGTCCAGCGCTCGGGCCAGATCGCCGAGCTGGTCGCCCGCGGCCTCCCCGCCGACGACGTGGTCCTCACCGGGCAGGGAACGGCGTTGGTGGCTCAGCGGGCGATCGCGCTCGGCCTCGACCGCGCCCGCGTCCACGACCTGGGCGGCATGTCCGCCGAGCGGGTGGTGCTGCGGGTGTTCGCCCTGGTGGAGCGCCGCGCCACGGTGGTCGGGATCGGGAACATCGTCGGGCTGGGAGAGGACCTGCTCCTGGAATTCCAGAGCCGGGAGGTCGGAGATGATTGAACAGGCGATCGGCCTCGGGCTCGCGATCAGCCTGCTGTTCTCCGAGACGCTGGGGCTCGCGGCAGGCGGAATGGTCGTCCCCGGCTACGTGGCGCTGCTCGTTCACGAGCCGCTCCGCCTGGTCGGCACCATCCTCGTCAGCCTGGTCACCCTGGGCACGCTCAAGCTCATCGCGCAGTACACGCTGATCTACGGGCGTCGGCGCATCGTGGCCGCCGTGCTCCTCGGATTCATCTTCGGAGCGATCTCGCGCGACCTGCTCGTATTCAACGTCGGCGGCACGCACGTCGAGCTCCAGACGATCGGGTTCGTGATTCCCGGGTTGATCGCGAACTGGATGGATCGCCAGGGCATCGTCCAGACTCTCTGCGTCATGGTCACGACGGCCGTTCTGGTGCGGCTGCTGCTGATGCTGCTGAACGGCGGGGCGCTCATCCGGTGAGCCAGGTTCGCGCGTCCACGCCGACCCTCGTCGCCCTTGCGGCCGGGTCGCTCCTCCTCTACGCCGTCGCCGAGCGTTCCCTCACCCCGGTCCACGCCGAGGCGTATGCGAAGAAGCTGC
>DATJEJ010000167.1:0-2447 GCA_035496795.1 Candidatus Omnitrophota bacterium | reverse complement strand
ACCTCCACACCCAGATCGTCGTCCCCGATCTCGACTCCATGGACGACGACGGCTATGCGCGCGTGCTGGAGCAAGCCGGCGACCGGATCGGCCGTGACGCGGTCCTCTTCCCCCTGACCGACCTGCACGTGATGCGCCTGTGCCGGCTCGAAGCGCGGCTTCTGCCGCGCTTTCGGACGACCACACCCTCGCTCGAAAGCGCGATGACGCTCGTGAACAAGCGGCGCTTCTACGAAGCGGCGGCATCCTTCGGGGTGGATCACCCGGCGACGCGCTTTCCCGAGACGCTCGAAGCCTTCGACGCGGCCGCCGCGTCGCTGGGATATCCCGTGTATCTGAAGCCCGAGATCTCCCCGCTCTACCACGGCAAGTTCGGCCGGAAGGGGTTCGTCGCCGGTGATCGCGCCGAGCTGCTCGCCGGCGCCGCCGAGGTCCTCGAGGCGGGGCTTCGGGCGATCGTTCAGGAGATCGTCCCGGGCGATGCCGCGCAGATGCACGGCTGCGCGGGATACCGGCGCGGCGGAAAGTCCGTGTGGGTCTGCTACCGGCGCCGGCGCGAGTTCCCCGAGGGGTTCGGCTCGGGCACGCGCCTCACGACCATCCCCAGCTTCGCCCACCGCACGCGGCTGATCGAGTTCCTGGACCACGTCGGACACCAGGGGCTGTTCGACGCGGAGTTCAAGCTGGACCCGAGGAACGGGAAGCTCCAGCTCCTGGACGTGAACGCCCGGGCGTGGTGGCAGAACGCGCTGCCCACGCGCTGCGGCATCAACATGGTCGCCCTGGCCTACGAGGACGCCGTAAAGCCGGATCCGTCCCGCTCCTTCCCCGCGCAGGCGTATACCGAGGGCGTGGAGTGGATCCACGGCTACAACGACTACATGGCGGCCAAGGACGGCGGCATGCGGCTGGGCGCATGGCTCCGCTCGGTGCCCCCGCTCGGCGAGTTCGCTTTCTGGGCGCCGGACGATCCGCTGCCCGGCACCCTCCAGCTCTCGGGCATCGCGTGGAACATGATGCGCGGACTGACCGGCGCGCGACTTCCCAAGGACACCCGCGGGTACCGCATCGCGCCGCCGCCTCCGGTCGCGGCGCCGGCTGCGGCTGCGGGCGAGCCGCTGTCTTCCCTCTCATCCGCCCCGGACGAGCCGGCGCATGCCCCGCAGGAACCCAACCCCGAGGCAGCTCTTCAATAGCAGCGGGTACGAAGACAACGCCGTGGGCCGTGCCACGATGGCGCGGAGCGCGAAGCGGCGGGCCAGCCCCAGCTGGAACTCCTCCAGCGCCATCGAGGCATAGCCGGCGTAGGCGCGCCGGTAGGCCTCGGCCTTGAAGGGCCTCAAGCGCGGCTTCAAGTCGGGGTCGTCGAAGGCCAGCGCGAACATCTCCATGTTGCGCTCCGCGATCGTCGCGATCGCCGTCCCGTGCGAGAGCGAGACCGCGCTCCGTTGGTAGCGCACCAGCACCTCGTTCACGAACTCGATCGGAAACCGGGACGCGACGCGCAGCCAGTAGTACCAATCCTCGGCGAACCAGAGCCGCGTGCTCATCGGCCCCGCGAACTCCATCGCGGCGCGGCGCATCAGCACCGTGGACGACGTGATGAAGTTGTAGCGGATCAGCCGCTCGAGCACGAGCCCGCGGTCTTCGGGGCTCGGCAGCACGTCCTTGAGGCGCTTGCCGTCGCGGTCGAGGATCTCGATCCCGCAGTAGACCAGGCCCGCGTCGGGGTGACGCTCGAAGACACGGAGATGCGCCTCGACGTTCCCCGGCAGGTAGGCGTCGTCGCTGTCCAGGAACCCGATATACTCTCCCCGGGCGAGGCGCATGCCGTGGTTTCGCGCCGCCGCCGGTCCCCCATTCTCCTGATGGACGTAGCGCACCCGCTCCGGATACCCGGCCAGCGCGGCGCGCGTGTCGTCGGTCGAGCCGTCGTCCACGACCAGGATCTCGAGATCGGTGAAGCTCTGCGCGAGCACGCTGTCGATGGCGCGGCGCACGATGGTCGATCGGTTGTACGTGGGGATGACGATGCTGACACGGGGGGTCACGTGCGGATGGTATCCAGTTCGAAGCGGACAGTAAACACGGCGCTGATCCGGCGCGCGGCACGATGCGTGTGGATCGCGGCCTCTCTTCTTCTGTTAACCGGCTCGGCCGCCCAAGCCGACTCGACGTGGGTCGACCGCTATCGCGCCGCGCAGGCCGCCTATCAGGCGGGAGACCTACAGGGCTTCCGCGCCGGTCTCCTGCGCGTGGCCGCCGAAATCGGCGAGACGCCGGGCGTGAACTACAACCTGGCCTGCGCCGAGGCGCGATTGGGCGACCGGGCCGAGGCGCTGCGCCGGCTTGGTCTCTACGCGGCCTCGGGACTGGTGAGCGACCCGGCCGCCGACTCCGATCTGGTCTCCTTGTGGAGCGACCCGGCCTTTTCGCAGATCGCGGCG
>DATJEJ010000166.1:0-13511 GCA_035496795.1 Candidatus Omnitrophota bacterium | reverse complement strand
GATGCGACGGTCGAGACGTTCGCGCAACTGGACGATCTTCTCGTCGCCCTGGGCGCGAGCTCGGGACGTTCATGAGTCGAAGACCGACGAATGCGCCCTCTCGGCGCTTCGCGTATCCTGATGCTTACCTTGCGCGGAGGGGTGACCGAGTGGCTTAAGGTGGCGGTCTTGAAAACCGCTGTGTCGCAAGGCACCGTGGGTTCGAATCCTACCCCCTCCGCCATTGAACACTTGAACCGCATGCACGCGACGGACGTCCTTGCTGTCCTACATGCTCTGGAGGGGGCCCGCGTCCTTTACTGGGTCGATGGGGGCTGGGGCGTCGACGCGCTTCTGGGGGAAGAGACTCGTCCCCACTCGGACCTCGACCTGGTCGTTCCTCGAACAGAAATGGATCGGGCGCGCACCGCCCTCGAAGCGCTTGGGTTCGTCCGTGACGACGAGGCTCGTCCCGGCTTGCCGGCTCGAGACGTGTGGCGCGGCGAGGACCGGCAGGTCGATCTGCACCCGGTGGTCCTGGATGCGGCGGGGAATGGCTGGCAGGAGCTGGACGACGGCGCTTGGGGTCTTTACCCGGCCGACGGACTGGGCGGATTGGCGCTGCCTCTCTAGCGGGTGCCCGCGGGCTGCCCTCCCAGCCGCTCGGCGGCGCGCAGATCGCTGAGCGCCCGCGCGCGATCTCCCGCGGCTTCCCATGCGCGGCTCCGCCCCATGTAGTACCCGGCGGCGCGCTCCGGGCGCGCCATGGCGATCGCGCTCGTGTACGCCTCGGCGGCATCGCGCGGCCGTCCCAGCCGGAGCAGATCCGCCCCGACCTGGGCCATCACGTCCGCGTTCGCGGGGTTTCGGGGATCGACCGTGACCGCCTTGCGGCCATCGGCCACGGCCCTCTCGATCTCCCCGAGCTTGGACCAGGCTAGGGCGCGATTGCTGTAGGCGCTCCAGACGAGGGAGTCGAGCTCGATCACGCGCGAGAAGTCCTGGACCGCGCCCTTCGCGTCGCCCGCACGGAGGCGGAGCGCTCCGCGATCGTTGAGCGCGGAGAGCCGCCGGGGATCGCGCTCCAGCGCGCGATCGAAGTAGACGATCGCGGAGTCGGGGTGCCCGAGCGCCGCGAGCACGGTGCCCTGGTAGTACCAGACGCTTGAAATCTCCGGATTCAGCGCCAGCGCCTCGGCATAGTCGCGCCGCGCCTCCTCCAGGCGACCCGCCAGACGATAGTAGGAGCCGCGGTTCACGTAGGCCGGCACGATCTCCCCCGGAAACTTCCGGATCGCGTCGCTCCAGAAGGTCTCCGGATCGTGCCACACCGTGCAGCGGCTCCAGGTCTGCGCGACGGAGAAGACCCCGAGCAGCACGAACAGCCCGGCGAGCGCGCGACGCAGGCTCCGCGAGACTCCGGCGCCGCCGCCGTCGAGCGGCCAGGCGAGGGCGAAGAAGAGGCCGATGTACGGCAGATAGGTGAACCGCTCGGCCAGCACCGAGATGCCAACCGTCTGTAGCTGGAGCACGAGAACGATGTTGATGAAGAAGAACGCGATGCCGAACAGGGCCGCGCGGTTTCGCCGGAGGGCCACGATCGCGAGCGGCACGAGGACCAGGACGGCCAGGAACGCGGCGGGATAGCGCAGCGGGAGCGCCGCGCCCGCGGGCGGGTAGGGATAGACACCCGAGAGGTGCACGGGCACGAAGAGCTTCGCGACGTACACGACGATCGCGTAGGAGGCGAAGAGGGCCTTGGCGGTCAGGCTCCATGCGTGCGGCGCGTCGAGCGCGCCGAAGGATCGCTGCACGTGCAGGTTCACGAGGCCGCCCGCGATCGCGACGGCGAAGAATGGAGCTTTTTCCATCCAGAGACGGGTATCGAACGGCCGTCGCCGGAACCAGTCGATCGCCAGCAGGGAGAGTGGAATCACCACGGCCGCCGGTTTGGCGAGCACCGAGAGCACCATGGAGACGAAGGCCGCCCAGAGCCAGACGGCTCTTCCCTTGTCGACATACCGCACGTAGGAGATCAGCGCGAGCAGGTAGAAGAAGCCGTAGAGCACGTCCTTCCGCTCCGCGATCCATGCGACCGACTCCACGTGCATCGGGTGGATGCCGAAGAAGAGCGCCGTGACGACGGTCGTCCAGAAGCGGTTCCGCGAGAGGGCGCGCACGAAGACGAACACCAGGGCCGTGTTGGCCACGTGCAGGAGGAGGTTGATCCAGTGGTAGGCGGCGGGCGAGGTGCCGGAGATCCGGTAATCGAGGAGCAGCGACGCGATCGTGAGCGGGACCCAGTTGGCGGCGATGGGAGTCGTGAGGATCGCGCCCAGGCTGGGCCGCGCCAGGAGCGGGTTCATGGCGACGTAGTGGTGATCGTCCCAATTCACGAAGCCGTTTTGGAGGCTTGGCCAGTAGGCGACGAACGTGAGGGCGAGGAGGCCGGCCAGACAGAGGCCCCACGGCTTGGTGGTGGTGGCGCGGCTCATGGGTCTGGCGGCGGTGCGTTAGCCTCCGACGGGAAGGAGACGGCATGGACTGTCCGGCCCCCGCACCATAGACTTGCGGTCGAAGGGACGCAATCCCATCGAACCCAGAAGGAGACCGCCTTGAGACGCATCGCCCTCGCAGCGACGGCACTGTTCGCGGCACTCGCCGCCCACCCGGCCCTTAGCGCCCCGCCGCGCGTGCTGGAGCCGCTCTCGTTCCTTCTCGGCGCGTGGGAAGCTCCGGGGCCGAATCAGAGCTCGGGGCGCACCGTGTTCGCGCTCAACCTTCAGGATCAGGTCATCCTGCGCCACAACTCCGCGGACTATCCCGCGGCCGAGGACAAGCCGGCGACGCGTCACGAGGACCTGATGGTCATCTACCCGGTCGGGAACGTGCTGCGCGCGGACTACTACGACAGCGAGGGGCACGCCATCCGTTACGTCGTGTTGCCGGCCGGAGCGGGAAGGGTCCTGTTTCTGAGCGATCTGATCGAGAAGGAGCCTCGATACCGGCTCACGTACGTGCTCCAGCCGGACGGCACGCTGGCCGGCGCGTTCGAAGTGGCGCCGCCGGGGCAGCCGGATGCCTTCAAGAGCTACCTGACCTGGCAGGCGCACAAGGCGGCGCCGGCATCGGGCTCGGGCCGGTAGACGCGATGCCCGGGGCGCCTGCATCCGCCGATCTCGACCGCGTCATCGCCTTCGCGCTGGAGCTGGACAAGCTGAAGGCCGTTCTGCGCCGCACGCGCCCGTCGAACCTGGACCGCCCGGAGAACAGCGCCGAGCACAGCTGGCACGTCGCGCTGCTCGCGTCGTCGCTGGCCCCCTACGCCGATCCGCCCGTGGACTTGGCGCGCGTGACCGAGCTCCTGCTGGTTCACGACGTGCCGGAGATCGACGCCGGCGACACCATCGTGTACGGACGGGCGCCGGGAGCGGTGGCGGAAGAGCGCCGGGCGGCCGCACGCGTGTTCGGGCTCCTTCCCGATCCCCAGGGCTCGCTCTTCCTGGCGCGCTGGGAGGAATTCGAAGCGCGCGAGACCGCCGAGGCGCGCTTCGCCTACGCCGTGGACCGGGTGATGCCGGTGCTCCACAATCTCCGGGACGGCGGGCGCACGTGGCGGGAGAACGGCATCGCTCTGGACCAGGTGCTCGCCGTCAACCAGGCGATCGGAGCCGCGTGCCCCGCTCTCTGGGAGCATGTGAAGCGCCGCGTCGAGGATCACTTCGCGCACGCCCAGGCCAAGGAGATTCCGTGAAACGTCTCGTCATCGTCGCGATCGCGCTGCTTCTCAGCGGGTGCGCTTCGACCCACCAGGTCGCGCGCGACCTGACGGTCATGAACGACCCCGGCAACTTCACCCTGCACATCGGCTCGGTGGAGAACTTCTCGCACCGGATGGAATACCGGTGGGAGAACCCCGCCGCGAAGGCCACCGTGCGCCAGGCCTCCAGCGTCACCGGCGGCGTGGCCACTCTGGAGGTGCGCGACGCCGCGGGCCGGCTGGTGCACTCGAAGAGCCTGAGCGAGCAAGGCTCGTTCGCAACGTCCGAGGGAAAGCCCGGAACCTGGAGGATCGGCGTGATCCTGGGGCACACGACAGGATCGGTGACCTTTGAGGTTCGGAGGAGCGGATAGGTGGGAGACGCGGACGTCAGGGCCGACCCGACCACCCCGGCCGAGCGCCTCGAGGTCGAGGACGCCATCACGACCCTGTTCATCGCCACCGACGAGAAGGACTGGGTGGGCGTACGGGCCTGTCTTGCGGACGAGGTGCTCTTCGACATGTCCAGCCTGTCGGGCGCGCCCGCCGCGACGATGTCCGCGGACTCGATCGTCGAGGCGTGGAAGCAGGGGCTGGCGCCGATCCAGGCGATCCATCACCAGGTGGGGAACTTCCGCGTGTGCGTTCACGGCGAGGAGGCGGTGGCCACTTGCTACGGCATCGCCTATCACTATCGCCCGAACTTCTCCGGCAGGAACACGCGCGTGTTCGTAGGCACGTACGATTTCCATCTGAAGTGCGGGTGGGGGAAGTGGCGGATCGACCGCTTCCGGTTCCAGGTCAAGTTCGTGGACGGGAATCTCGAGCTGGAGAAGATGTAGGGTGTGAGGTGTCCAACAACGCGGCGAGCTTCAGTACCGTGTTCCAATTCCTGCCTGTCCCGCGAACCCCCAGCTTTCGCTCGATGAGCGCCATCGTGAGCTTCGATCTTCCGACCCCGTCGGGGTAGACGGCGTAGGCCGTGCGGCCCGCCAGGCGGACGCGCTCGCGTCCGGTGATCGCCGCTTCCAGCGCCGTGAGCTCCGTGCCTCCGGGCGCGCCGGAGAGCGCGATGGCGATGAGATGGCCGGGATCGCTCTTGGCTTCGCGCGGGAAGGGGTTCTTTGCCACGAGCGCCCGCCATTCGGCGGCGGAACGCACGAAGAAATCGATCTCCATGCCGAGCTTCTTCTTCGCGGCCTCGCGCAGGTCGCGCTCCAGCGCCACACCGGGCCGGGCAGGTCCGCGAAGCAGGAGATTGCCGCTCTGGAGCAGAGTGCGCGGCTCGGCATAGCCCAGCGCCTCGGCCACCTCGCGCAGGTCGGCCATCCCAACCCTGTTGCGCCCCGCCAGGTTGACGGCGCGGAGCAGGGCGACGTAGGAGGTCATGCCGAGAGGATACTGGCGCGCCGGGCGCCCGGGCTATACTCTCCCACCTGATTTTCGACCGAGGCCGAGGGCGCTTCCCATGACGCGTTCCAATCCGACGATCTCCGGGCTCGCGGCGGCCGTTCTCGCCGGGGGCATCCTCGTTCTTACTCCCGCCTGCCAGCGCTCCACGCAGAAGGCATCCGCGCCCGACTCGGTCGCGGTCGCGCGGGAGGATTCCGCCAGCGTGCGGAGCGTCGTCCTCACGTTCGGCACGCGGCTGAAGCAGGTCTCGCTGCTCGCCCCCGACAGCGCGCGCGCCCGCGCGATGCAGGCGCAGTACCGCGGGCTGGTGGCGCCGGCTCTCCTCGAGCAGTGGATCGCCGATCCGCGTCACGCCGCGGGACGGGTCACGTCCAGCCCCTGGCCCGACCACATCGAGATCGGGAGCATCGCGCGGAAGTCCACGAGGGTCTATCTGGTGGACGGCGAAATCGTCGAGCGCACGAGCGCGGATTCCGCGGGCGCCTCGGGCCGGATCCCGGTGCGGATCGCCGTCTGGAAGGTGGGCCGCGCGTGGATGATCCAGAACTATGAGCAGGGCCAGGCCGGCGCGGGGACGGTGGACAACGGCGAGGACGACACGCCCGAGCGCGCCGCCGCGGTCATCCGGGCCTATTACGACGCTATCAACGCGGGGCGGTTCGAGAAGGCCTACCTCATGTGGGAGTCGGACGGCGCGGCCAGCGGCAAGAGCATGATCGAGTTCCTGAACGGCTACGCGCAGACCAAATCGGTGGACGCCACGATCGGAACGCCGGGGCCGATGGGCGCCGCCGCGGGATCCCGCTACGTGGACGTGCCGGTCCATCTGCTCGCCACGACCGCGAAAGGGGGGCGCGAGGCGTTCTCAGGCACGATCACGCTCCGGCGAAGCGTCGTCGATGGCGCCACGGCCAAGCAGCGCACCTGGCAGATCTACTCGGCCAAGCTGAAGAAGGAGCCAGCCGCCTAGCGTGGCGCTGCGCGCGGTCCGCGTTCTCGCGCTGGCGATCGCGGCGGCCGCTCTTCTCCTTCTCGTCGCGATCGCGCTGGGCATCCCCTCGGCGCTGGGTGTGCCGCTGACGCGCTTTCGCGAGCCGACCTGGGCGCTCTGGGCCGCGCTGGCCCTGTTCGTCACGGCGCACGATCGGCCTGGCGAGGCATGGCGCCGGGCCCTCGGGCGCGCGGCTTCCATTCTCGCATCGCGCGCCTTCTTCGGCCGCATGGCGGCCTCCGCCCTCGCGCTCTACCTCCTGGTCTCGGTTCGGGCCCATCTCTCGTTCCACACCTTCTCGCACGACTTCTCGATGTTCGACGAGAGCCTCTGGTGGTCGCACCACGGCCGGTTTCTCTACGCGCCCGTGCTGGGCCGTAGCTACCTGACCGAGCACTTCTCGCCGATTCTCGCGCTCCTGGTGCCGCTGCACGCGCTCGTCTCCAGCCCGTGGCTGCTCGTGGTCGCGAACGCGGCGCTGCTTGGGGCTGCCGTGTTCCCGCTGCGTACGCTGCTCGACGCCCTGGGACTGCCGGCGGCCGCGCGGAACGCGGCGTGCCTGGTCTACCTCACCAGCCCGATCACCGCTTCGGCGCTCGACTACGGCTTCCACGTGGAGTCCTTCGTGCCGCTCCTGGTCTTTGTGCTCTACGCGGCGCATCTCCGGGGGCCGGCCTGGGCGTACGCGATCCTTCTCGTGGCCGCGCTCGCGATCAAGGAAGACGTCGGGCTTTACCTGGCGGGATTCGGCGCGTTTCTCTTCGTGGCGGAGAAGCGTCGCGCGCGCGGTGCCCTGACCGCCGCGGCGGGTCTCACATGGGTGCTGCTCGTGGTCCTGGTGGTGAGCCCTCGACTCGCCGGCGCCACGGGCGAGTATCGATTCCTGAGCCGCTGGGCTGCGTGGGGGAGCGGAGTCGGCGGGGTCCTGGGCGGCATGGCGGCGCGTCCGGTCGCGGTTCTCCTGGCGCTGACCGCGCCGACGTACCTCCTCTTCTTCTGGCGGCTCGTCTTCACCCCCTTCTTCACGCGATGGGGGTGGCTCCTTTTCGTGATCCCGTGGGTGCTGGGCGCCACGTCGGGCTCGCGGCCGCAGGCGACGCTGGGTCTGTACTACGGGCTCCCGCTGCTCTCGTTCGCGGGGCTGGCCGCGGCGCATGGGGTCGCGGCGATGTCGAAGCCCGCGAGCTCGCCGAAGCCTCGAAGCGCCATGGGAGGCCGGCTCGCCGCCCTCGCCCCGGCCCTCGCCGCGATCGCGGTCGCGCTCAACGTCGCGCACTTCACCGTCCAGCCGGTCCCGCCGGTACGCGACGCCGTCCTGACCGAGATCCGCCGCATTCCGCCCGGCGCCACCGTGCAGGCGATGCCCACGCTGTATCCGAATCTACGGTACGAGCAGCCCAAGGCCGTGCTGATGCCGGGGGAGTCGCTCACGGCGGACTACGTCCTGTTGCGGACCGACACGACCGCATGGCCGTTCTCGTCCGCCCAGGTGAACGCCCTGACCGCCCGCGCCATCGCGTCCGGGGCGTACCGGGCGCGCTTCGATCGCGGCGGGTTTCGGGTGCTGATGCGCCGCTCCTGACTTGCTACGCTCGCACCCGTGTCCACGCTCGCTCCGCAACGAGGAGATCCACGATGAACCCGCAGACCGCCGCCGACCGATTTCAGAAAGAGATCCACACCTTCCTCGAGGAGACCTTCGACAAGGTCCACGGCATCTACCTCGACAAGGGGACGTCGTTCTTCGAGACGCTCGCGGGCGTCACGCCGGCGGAAGCGTCAGGACGCGCGACGGCCGGGTCGGGCAGCGTCGCCGCCCACGTGAAGCACGTGTCCTACTACCTCCGCGTGCTGCAGCAGGCGCTGCGCGGGGAGACGCTGGGCAAGCTGAACTGGCGGGAGATCTGGGAGCAGGACCGGCCGGTCTCGGCCGAGGAGTGGCAGGGGATCACCGATGAGCTGCGCGGCGAGCTCGCGGGCCTTCGGAAGCTGCTGAACGAGCCCGCCACGTGGGAGCGCGAGGACGCGGTCGGGGAATCGATGGCGATCCTGGTGCACACCGCCTACCACCTGGGCGCGGTGCGCCAGGCGCTGGTGGTGATCCGCGCTCAGCTCTAGAACAGGGTATAGATGAACGGCGCGACGGCGGTCGTGCTCAGCACGATCAGCGCGCCCACCATCACCAGCACGACGATCAGCGGCAAGAGCCACCACTTCTTGTTGTGGCTCAGGAAGGCCCAGACCTCGCCGAAGAGGTTCCCCGACTTGGCCGACGCCATGCGGTCGAACTCGCGCCCGCCTTCTCCGTTCGTTGGCTCGCTCATGGTCTCCGTCTCAGGATTGGCGGAAGTAGCGCTCGACGCTGGTGCCGGGATCGTGCGCGACCCAGTAGGATTTCGCGGAGGGATCCAGCTTCCGCTGCATCGGATCGTACCCGACCAGCCGCATCACCAGGCCCACCAGGGTGAATACCACGAAGTAGACGAAGCCGAGAATGACGTGCGAGACCACGAACCCGATGGGGAACGTGAGATAGGTCCAGCCCAGGAAGATCGGCTTCCGCAGCGGAGGCAGCACGAAGTAGACCGCGCTGATCGCACCGCCGCCGTACCAGACGGCGCGCGCGACGGCCATCGAGTGCGTGCGCCACAGGAACATCGCGCCGAGCAGCGCCGTGAAGGCGACCAGCATCAGGCCGAAGACCAGGAGGTCCTTGCGGCTGGGGTTCCTGTTGATCTCGATCACGCTCATGATCAGTCCAGCTTGAACTGCGCCAGGTATTCCTCGACTTTCGGCTTGGCGCTCTCGGGCTGGTCCTCCTTGTGGAGCACGCAGTCCTCCAGCACCAGCACGTCCATGTTGGTCGCGAGGAAGCAGCGGTACGCCTCTTCCGGGCGGCAGACGATCGGCTCGCCGCGCACGTTGAAGGACGTGTTGATGATGACGGGGCAGCCGGTCCTGGCCTCGAAGCTCTTGAGCAGCTTGTAATATCGGCCGTGGCGGTCCTTGTCCACGGTCTGCATGCGCGCCGAATAGTCGACGTTGGTGATCGCGGGAACGCTCGAGCGCTTCACCTTGAGCTTGTCGATCCCGGTCAGCCCGTCGCCGTTGGTCTCGAGGCGGATCGTCTCCCGCACCGGGGACGTGAGGAGCATGTAGGGGCTGGGCTCCTCGGGGCGCACCTCGAAGTACTCCGCCACGCGCTCCTGCAGCACCGAGGGGGCGAACGGGCGGAACGACTCGCGGAACTTGATCTTCACGTTCATGACCTTCTGCATCTGCTCGCTGCGGGCGTCGCCCAGGATGCTCCGGCTGCCGAGCGCGCGGGGACCGAACTCCATCCGCCCCTGGCACCAGCCGACCACCTTCTCCGAGGCGATCTGGCCCGCGACGTACGCGCACAGCTCGTCGTCGTTCTCGATCCGGCGGTACGTGGCACCCACCCGGTCGAGGAAGGCGCGCACCTCCTGGGAGTCGAACCGCGGGCCCAGGAGCGATCCGCGCTGGCGGTCCAGCCGTTCCACGCGGCGCGGCCGGTCGAGGAGCTGGTGCTCGATGAAGAGCGCGACGCCCAAAGCGCCGCCCGCGTCGCCGGCGGCGGGCTGGATCCAGATGTTCTCGAAGGGACCGTCGCGGAGGATCTTCCCGTTCCCGACGCAGTTCAGCGCGACGCCGCCCGCGAGGCAGAGGTTCTTCATCCCCGTCTCGCGATGGAGATGGCGCGCGCAGCGCATCATGATCTCCTCGGTGACGCGCTGGATCGAAGCGGCAAGGTCCATCTCGCGCTGCGTGAGGGGACTCTCGGGCTTCCGGGGCGGGCCGCCGAAGGCCTCGTCGAACTTCTTCGACGTCATGGTCAGGCCCTGGCAGTAGTTGAAGTACGACATGTCCATCCGGAAGGAGCCGTCCTCCTTGAGGTCGATCATCTTCGCGCGGATGAAGTCGGCGTACTTAGGCTCGCCGTAGGGAGCCAGTCCCATCAGCTTGTACTCGCCCGAATTGACGCGGAAGCCGCAGAAGTAGGTGAAGGCGGAGTAAAGAAGCCCCAGCGAGTGCGGGAAGCGGAGCTCGTGCGTCAGGTGGATCCTGTTCCCGCGGCCGTAGCCGTAGCTCGCCGTCGCCCACTCGCCCACGCCGTCGAGCGTGAGGATGGCGGCCTCCTCGAACGGGGAGGGGAAGAAGGCGCTGGCCGCGTGCGACTCGTGATGCTCGGTGAAGACGTAGCGCTTCTTGTACCCGCCGCCCAGCCCGCGGTTCAGCTCGCGCCGCAGATAGAGCTTCTTGCGCAGCCAGACCGGCATCGCCTGGAGGAAGGACTTGAAGCCGGCCGGCGCGTAGGCCAGGTAGGTCTCCAGCAGCCGGTCGAACTTGAGGAGCGGCTTGTCGTAGAAGCCGACGTAGTCCAGCTGGTCGGCCGTGATGCCCGCCTCGCGCAGGCAGTACTCCACCGCGCGAACCGGGAACTCCGGGTCGTGCTTCTTGCGTGTGAAGCGCTCTTCCTGGGCGGCAGCCACGATCTCGCCGTCCACGATGAGGGCGGCGGCGGAGTCGTGATAGAAAGCCGAGATGCCTAGAATTCGGGTCATGAGAAGGCGGAAATGATACCATGCGCCGCGATGGCGTCTCAACCGACCGCCGGGTCCTCGTCACCGCGGAATCAGGGATCCCCGGCTTACCGCCGCCCCCGCCTCGCCGTTCGTCTCATCGCCCTGGGCCTCTCCATCCTATTCGCCCTGCTCCTGCTGGAAGGGGCGGTCCGGCTCCGGCAGTGGATCCGCTACGGCACGAGCAAGGCCGAGGTGGTGGAGCTGGTCACCGACCCCGCCACCGGGCTCCGCATCGCCAGGCCGAACCTGGACAACGGGCGCATCCGGACCGATTCGCACGGGTTCCGAAATCCCGAGATCGCCATGCCCAAGCCGCCCGACCGGGTCCGGCTGGCATTCCTGGGCGGGTCCACCACCTTCTGCGCCGAGGTATCGAGCAACGACGTGACCTGGCCCGCCCTGGTCGTGCGGAAGCTCGCCGCCCGCTACCCCGACGTCGCGTTCGACTTCGTGAACGGAGGGCAGCCGGGATACGGCACCGAATCCTCGCTCAAGAACCTGCGATTGCGGGTGGCGCCCCTCCAGCCCGATTTCGTCCTCTATTACGAGGCGACGAACGACTTGAGCACCGACACGCGCGAGCTGGCGCGGAGGCGAGGCCTGTTCCACGGCGACGCCGATAACCCCAGCCCGCTGGCGCGCTTCTCGTCGGCGTACGCGCTGGTGGAGAAGACGCTGCGCTATCGCAGCCGCGCGGCCGGAAGCGCGTCCGGCCCTCGCCTTTCCTACGACGCGGATTCGCTCGCGCGGGGGTTCCAGACGCGGCTGGTCGAGCTGATCCGGACGGCGCGCCAGACGGCGCCCCTGTGCGCCCTCGCGACCTTCTCCCACCGGGTGCGGCGCGACCAGCCGCCGGACGTGCAGCGCAAGGCGTGCGAATCCAGCCTGTACTACGCTCCGTACATGTCGGTGCCGGGACTTCTGGACGGGTGGGACGCCTACAACCGCGCCATCGCGGCCGCCGCGCGCGAGACCGGCGCGCTCCTGATCGGCGGGGAGGACGCGATCCCGGGGGACGACGTCCACTTTGCCGACTCCGTCCACTTCCGGGACGCGGGCTCGGTCCTCATGGCCGATCGCATCGCGAACGCGCTCATCGCCTCGCCGGAATTCAACCGTCTCGTGGCCTCCCATCGCGCGGGCGGGAAGGCGCCGCCGTCGTGAGGCGCGGCCGGCGATGAATCCGAAGCGCGACCACGCGGGGATCTTCTTTCCGCCGCCGTTCCTCTACGCGATTCCCTTCGCGGCGGGGATGCTCCTCCACCGGACGGTCGGGGGCGATTCCTTTCCGCCGTCCGTCGCGCCCGCGGCGCGCATCGCCGGCCTCGTCCTGCTCGCGGCGGGAATCCTCCTCGCCCTGACCTCGGAGATCCTCTTCGTGCGCGCGGGCACGTCCGCGATTCCGATCCGGCCGACCCAGGCGATCGTGACCGGGGGGCCGTACCGCTTCACCCGGAATCCGATGTACCTGTCCCTCGCCATCGACTACGTCGGGCTCACCCTGGTCGTGGGGTACGCATGGCCCTTCGCGGGACTCCTGGTCGCGATCCTCGCGGTGGACCGCTACGTCATCCCGCGCGAGGAGCGCTACCTGGAAGGGAAGTTCGGCGATTCGTACCGGCAGTACCGCCAGTCCGTCCGGCGCTGGCTATGACGACCCCGCTCCAGCAGACCGGCGACTACGCGCGCGGGATGCGTTCCAGCCTGGTCGGGATGGGCGTGAACGTCCTGCTCGCGACGGGAAAGCTGGTGGCGGGGATCCTCGGCACCTCCTACGCGCTGGTCGCCGACGCCATCGAGTCGCTGGGCGACGTGATCGGCTCGATCGTCGTCTGGCGCGGGCTCCAGATCGCCAGCCGCCCTCCCGATCACAACCATCCCTACGGCCACGGCAAGGCGGAGCCGATCGCGGCCGCCCTGGTCTCGGTGATGCTGGTGGCGGCCGGCACGGGGATCGCGTTCCAGGCCGCCCGCGAGATCGCCTCGCCGCACCGTGCGCCGCAGCCCTTCACGCTGGCGGTCGTCCTGGGGGTCGTGGCGATCAAGGAAGGGATGTTCCGGTTCGTGCACCGCGTCGGGAGCGAGACCGGAAGCCACGCGGTCCGGACCGACGCCTGGCACCACCGGAGCGACGCCATCACCTCGCTGGCCGCCGCGATCGGGATCTCGATCGCCCTGATCGGCGGGAGGGGCTGGGAGACCGCGGACGCCTGGGCGGCCCTGTTCGCGAGCGCGATCATCATCGTGAACGGGTGGCGGATGCTGCGCCCGGCCGTCGAGGAGCTGATGGACCAGAGCCCCTCCTCAGGGCTGGCCGAGGAGACGATCCACGTGGCCGAGTCGCACGCCGGCGTCTACCGGATCGAGAAGCTTCTCTTCCGGAAGATGGGCCTCTACTACGTGGCGGACATGCACCTCGAGGTGCACCCGGAGATGACGGTCCGGGAGAGCCACGCCCTGGCCCACGACGTGAAGGAAGACGTGCAGCGCCGGTTTCCCCAGATCATCGAGGTCACCATCCACGTGGAGCCCGCGCGCGACCTCGCCGGGGCGCCGCCGGCCGCATCCGGCCCTGCCTGAGCGCCTTCGGCACCGGGCCCGCCTTGACCGGAACGCCCGGCGCCGCTACGATCATCCGGCTCCTGGACCGAGGACAGCTTGGGGGAGAGGTGGCCGAGTGGCTGAAGGCAGCCGCCTGCTAAGCGGTTGACTGGGTAAAACCGGTCCGGAGGTTCGAATCCTCTCCTCTCCGCCATTTTCG
>DATJEJ010000165.1:0-9128 GCA_035496795.1 Candidatus Omnitrophota bacterium | reverse complement strand
GCAGGCGCCGGCGTCACTGGCCAGCGCGGCGATCCAGCGCGGCGCGCGCTGGGTCGACGATCCCGCGGCGCTTCAGGCGGCGATCGGAACCGGTTCCTCCGCGACGCGGCTGTTCCGGCACTCCGCGTCATCGGCGTACGCCTGGGAATTCGTCGCCTCGCAGTCGGCGAACGGTTCGACGCAGTACACGTACGCGGCCCCGACCACGCGCGACTCTCTTCCAAACGCCAACCCGCGCACGTCCTTCATGGTCGAGGCGCGTTGGACCGGGGGAGACGCGTTCTGGGATTCGGCACCTGACAGCGGGTACTCGGTCGACAACCTTGCCCCTGGGCCTCCGGCGCAGCTCGCCGCGCGCTGGTACTCCGGGACGAGCGTGCTGTCGTGGACTCCCAATCTCGAGACGGATCTCTATGGGTATCGCGTCTACCGCGGGACGACGAGCACGTTCATCCCCGGCCCAGGCACCCTCGTCGCATCGCCTCCGGATACGGGGTACGTAGACGCCGCGGGCGCGGCCTATTGGTACAAGGTGTCGGCCGTGGACATCCATGGCAACGAGTCCGCCTTCGCGACGGTGCTGCCGCAGGGCGTGAGCGGCTCGCCACCGGGCGAGGCGGCGCCCCGGCTGGCGCTGGCTGTCGCGTCCCAGAACCCGACCCCGAGCGAAACGGTGCTGCGAATCGACCTCACGAGAAGCGGCCCCGTGCGACTTGCGGTGTACGATGCCGCCGGGCGGCTTGAGCGTGAGATCGCTTCCGGATCGTTCCCGGCGGGCGAGTGGTTCCGGAAGTGGGACGGCCGCGACCAGGAAGGACGGCCGGCGCCCACGGGCGTCTACTTCGTGCGGCTCGACGCCGAGTCCCACTCGATCGTGCAGAAGGTGGCGCTGCTGCACTGAGTCGAAGGAAAGAGACGGCCCGCGTGGAGCGCTCCACGCGGGCCACTTCACCTTCCGTGCGCTTCGCGCGCGGGCATTAGAACGGCAGGTCGTCGTCCGATCCGCCGCCGCTGGGCGCCGGCTGATAGGTATCGTCCGGAGCGCTGCCGCGGGCCGGCGCGTCGTAGCTGGGCTCGCCGCCTCCGTTCCGCTCGCCGGGGCGCCCGAGCATCTGCATCTGCTCGCAGATGATCTCGGTCTTGTAGCGGGTCTGCTGCGTCTCCTTGTCCTGCCAGGAGCGCGTCTCGAGGCGGCCCTCGACGTAGACCTGCTTCCCCTTCTGGAGGTAGCGCTCGACGATGTCGGCAAGCTTCCCCCAGGCCACGATCGAATGCCATTCCGTCTTCTCCTGGCGCTGACCGTCCTGCCCCGTCCACTGACGCGACGTCGCGAGCCGGAAATTGGCGACGCGCTGACCGCCGGGCGTGGACCGGACCTCGGGATCCGATCCCAGATTGCCGACCAGGATGACTTTGTTCACTCCTGCCACGGTGTACCCCCAATCCAAGGATGTGTGCGTCGGGGCTTATGACTCGACGATAGGCGCTCGGGGACCCGTGCGTCAAGGCGATCCGGGCGGGCTCTCTCCCCCGGAGGCCATTGACTGACCGGCACTTGGCCGGTACTCTCTCTTGCTCGGCGCCGGCAGAAACCGGGGCGTGGCGCAGCCCGGTAGCGCACCTGCCTTGGGCGCAGGGGGTCGGAGGTTCAAATCCTCTCGCCCCGATTTGTGGCCGGCGCCCCCCGACTCCTTCCCTGAGCGCGGCGAAACGCGCGTGGGCCTGTAGCTCAGTCGGATAGAGCAACGGATTTCTAATCCGTCGGTCGGGGGTTCGATTCCCTCCAGGCCCGAGCCAGCTAGGGTGGTGGATGTAGCTCAATGGTAGAGCACTGGACTGTGGCTCCAGTGGTTGCGGGTTCGATCCCCGTCATCCACCCCATTACTCATACGGCCTCACGGTTCCCATGACCGAAGAGCGCAGCTCCGATCCACGACGCGACCTCTTCTTCATCGTCCGGGCGATCGCGTTCCTCGGGCTCATGCTGTTCCTCCTGTGGCTCGCCGGGGATGTGCTGCTCCTCCTGTTCGCCGGTGTGCTCGTCGCGATCTTCATCGACGGCATCGCGAACTGGATCCGGAACCACAGCCGAGTCGGGCGCGGCGCTTCCATCGCGATCGCGCTCCTCGGGCTCGTGCTGGTCTTCGGCGTGGTGGGGGTCTACTCGGCGCCGGACATCGCGGAGCAGGTGAGCCAGCTGGGACAGGAGCTTCCGCGCGCGGTGGATGCGGTCCGCCAGCAACTCGACAAGCACACCTGGACCAAGCTGATCCTCGACCAGCTCCCCAGCGCGAAAGAGCTGCGGTCCCCCGGGACCGGTCTCCTGCGACGGGCGACCGGGGCTCTCTCCAGCACGGCGATCGCCCTTGCGCGCATGGTCCTGATCGCGGCGATCGGCGTCTTCCTCACGATCCAGCCAGGCTTGTATCGCCGCGGCTTCCTGCGGCTCATCCCGATTCGGAAGCGCGAACGCGCGGCCGATGTGCTCGACGCGGTCACGAACAACCTGCGGGGCTGGCTCGTGGGCAAGGTGCTCTCGGCGATCGCGATCGGGGTGGCGACGTGGACCGGACTCCAGCTCCTGGGGATCCCCCTCGCGCTCATTCTCTCCGTGCTCGCCGGCGTGTTCAGCTTCATTCCCAACGTCGGACCGGTGCTCGCCGTCGTCCCGGCCATGCTCCTCGGACTCCTGCAGAGTCCGTCGCTCGCCCTCTACGTTTTCCTCCTCTACCTCGGCATCCAGATCGTCGAGACCTATCTTCTGACGCCGTGGCTCGCGCACCGCACCGCGGAACTCCCGCCCGCGCTGACCCTGGTGACCCAGATTCTGCTGGGCGTGCTCTTCGGGGGTATGGGGGTCATCATGGCGGCACCCGTGACCGCGGCGGGGATCGTGCTGATGCGGATGGTCTACGTGGAAGACGTGCTCGGAGACAGGGGGGCTCAGGAGAACCTACCCCCGCGGGATCGCGTGGGCAGCTCGGGCTAGATCAGGAGGCGCCCCAGAACCGGCGGGCCGCCTCCACGTAGATCGCGGCGCAAGCGACCACCGAAGCGACGTCCACCCACTCCACGGCCTCGTGCGGGCTGGCGCCCGTGGGGCCGTAGTTGACCGTGGGGATCCCGGCCTCCGCAAAGAGCGCCGAGTCCATCCAGTACGGCGCGCCCTTGTCCCGCGGCACCTTCCCCGTCACCGCTCGCGCCGCGTCGCGCACCGCGACCGCGAGAGGGCTGTCGGCGGGCGTCCGGCTCGCGTTCCGCACCGTGCGGATCGAGACCTCGGCCTCCTCCCCCGCCTCCCGGATCACGCGCTTCAGCTCCTCTTCGACCAGATCGCCGGTCTCGCCGGGGAGCGTTCGGCGTTCGATCGAGAGGGAGCACTCGGGGGCGTAGGTCGAGAGCCCGACGCCTCCGCGCACGAGCGCGCAGTGCATCGACGCCGCCCCGACCAGCGGCGCGGTTCGTGAGCGGAGCGTGTCGGCGTCGAAGCGGTCCAGCGCCGCGATGATCCGCCCCATGCGGGCAATGGCGCTCACGCCCAGGTCGAAGCGGCTTCCGTGCACCGCGCGGCCGCGTGTCGTGACGTCGGCCCAGACGAATCCCTTGTGCGCCAGAATCAGGTCGCCCTCGCTGGATTCGGACACGATGCAGCCGTCGGCGCCATGGCGCCGGACGAAATCCGCGGCGCCGACGCTCTCGTACTCCTCGTCCGCGACGAGCGCGAGCCGGATGCGGCCCGGGAGCCGTTCGCGCGCGAGCGCGGCGGCCGCCGCCATGCAGGCCGCCACCCCTCCTTTCATGTCGGTCGCGCCGCGACCGTACAGTCGCCCCGCCTCGACGCGCGGCTCGAAGGGGGGAATGGTCATCCCCGCCGTGCCGACCGTGTCGAGATGCCCGTACAGGATCAGCGCCGGTCCCCCATCGCCGACCTCGGCGACCACGTTGGGACGTCCCGGCGCCGCATCCTCCTTCCAGGCGCGGATGCCGTTGGCCAGGAGCCAGCCGCAGGCGAAGTCGGCGATGGCGCCCTCACCGTGCGCCTCGTCGGGAGCGATCGCGGGGTTCGTCGAAGGGATGCGGACCAAGTCGGACAGCAGTTCTACGACCGCCTCGGGAGCGAGCGGGTCGGGAACGGGCCGGCTCGGGATGATGGGCGCGTGGGGCGCGGCGGAGCTCGTGGCGGGTTTCGCGCTCATGGCGACGTCGTCGCCTCCAACCAGGGACCGAGGAAGTCGAGACTGACCCGCCAGTTCTTCTCGAGGAGTCCCAGCGCGCGCTCCAGGTCGCCGCGCCGGATGGCCGCCTGGATCTCGCGATGCTGCGTCACCGACGTGATGACCTGCCCCGAGTTCCGCATGAACGCTTCCTCGTAGCGGGCGGCGTGGTCCTTCAGGTTCTCGATCATCGACAGAAGCATCCGGTTGGGACAGCCGGCGAGGAGCAGGGCGTGCCATTCGCGGTCGCGCGCGAGCGCCACCGAGGCGTCCGCGCGGGCCGCCTCGAGACGGCGGTTCGCCTGGTCGAGCTGGCGCAGGCGCGATGGCGGAAGGGGCCACGACGCGCGCAGAGCGGCCCCCTCCAGCGTCCAGAGAATCGGGTAGATCTCCTCCGCGTCGCTCCGTCGCAGCGCCCGAACCGAAAACCCCCGCCCCGGCGTCGCGGTGAGAAAGCCCTCCTGCGTCAGGCCGAGCATGGCCTCGCGGAGCGGCGTCCGGCTCACGCCGAGCCGCGTCGAGAGCTCGGCCTCGTTGATCCCCTCCGAGGGAGCGAGGTCGCCGCGCACGATCTCACCCAGGAGGAGCCGGCGCACCTCGCTCCTCAGGGGGGTGCGCGTGATGGGAGGGCGCACCTGGTAGGCGGCGCGGCTCACGTGACGGAGGCTCCCGGGCGGCCCGCCGCGGCCCGCTGCCGGCACCAGGCGTAGAGGGCGTCGTAGAGAGGCGCTTCCCGCTCCAGCTTCGTACGATCGTCGCGTCCGTGGACGAGGGCGAACCCTTCGGCGATGGCGCGCAGTCCCCGCGCCTCCGGCGCGCGATCGATGTCGTCCGCGACATCGGCGGCATGAACGATCGCCGCTACCCCCTCCAGGCCCGGATCGCCGGTGAGACCGTATTTGAGGAGGATGCTCTCGAAGGAACAGCGCCCCTCCACGTGCCCGAGCTCGGCTCCCGGCACGTCATAGGGAATCGCCGCTTCGGCGGCTGCCACCGCGGCTACCTGATCCGCGGGCACGAACAGGAAGACGGCATCGGGATCGACGAAGCGGCGGATCAGCCAGGGGCAGGCGATCCGGTCGACCTTGGCGTTTTCACGGGTGATCCATTTCATGGCGGCCTCCCAGCGGGCGTGAGTTTCGTATTTTGTATACAAAATGCCCCGAGGTCAAGACAGGACGTTTCGGGGCCCATCGACCGCGTTTTCCTGCCCTCTCAGCGGACGGCGGGTTCTCCGCTGCCGGCCAGCTCCCTGGCCGAGGCCCGCACGAACGCGACGACCAGCGGATGGGGCGCGCCGGGGCGCGACTTCCGCTGAGGCTGGAAGAGGGTGGCGATGTAGAAGGGGTGTTCCGGCACCTCGTAGATCCGCGAATCGCCGCGGTCGCCGAAGCCCGTGAACTCCAGGCCGTGCTCTTCGAAGAGCTCGTCGTAATCGGGGTTCAGCTCGAAGTTGCAGAAGTACTGTTCTTCGATCCGGTCCGTCCCGAGGATCTCGCGGACGCGTGAATCCTCCCGGATGTGCACCCGCTGCGCCGGCCCGGAGAGCTTGGGCGCGTCGTCCTCGCGGCCGGGAACGGGACAGGACACCTGATGGATCAGGAGGTTCTCGGCTTCCGGAGCGTCCTCCTCGTGTTCCAGATCGGTCCGGCCGAGGACGTTGTGCGCGAACTCGAGCAGGCCGTACTGGAACCCGGCGCAGGTGGCCAGCATCGGCCGCTTCCCTTCGCGCCCGTACCGAATGGCGGCCAGCGCGCCGGGCCGGCTGGCGTAGGGGCTGCCGGCGTTGATCCACAACCCATCCCAGTCGGCCAGCACCGATTCCGGATGGTCGGGAGCGATCGACGCGGTGCCGATCCACTCGACCTCGACCGGCACGCCGAGCTTCGCGGCCGCCTGCTCGAGGGCCGGGCCGGTCGTCTGGTGGGACACGAAGTCGGGGTTCTTGTCCCCGACGATGGCGATTCGAATCGGAGCAGCCACGGCGTTCCTCCTCTATGACGAGACACGTGTCATGGTGTCGGGGGTCGTGATGCGGCCAAGGCGACGACCTCGGGTCCGGAACCGGACCAGTGTACGACGCGGGAGCCGAAAAGGATCGGGTTTATCGCGGGGCTCTGCCGGGGGATGCGAGCGGCCCTGGCCCCGGTTAACGGCCCTTCCCGGCCGCGAGCGCTTCGCGCAAGGCCGCCACCGCACGCGCCCGATGGCTGATCGCGTCCTTGGCCCGGCTCGGCAGCTCGGCGAACGTTCGCGCCTCCCCGTTCGGAACGAACAGCGGGTCGTACCCGAACCCTCCGGTTCCGCGCGGCGCCTCCGCGATCGCCCCTTCGCATACCCCTTCGACCAGCGCGCCGGGCTCACCGGGAGCCTCGAACGCCAGGACGCAGCGGAACCGGGCCTTGCGCCGCTCGGGCGGCACGCCGGCCAGGCGCTCGAGCAGGAGCGCGTTGTTCGCCGCGTCGCCCGCGAGCTCCCCGGCGTAGCGCGCCGACCGGATCCCGGGCTCCCCGCCCAGCGCGTCGACTTCGAGCCCCGAGTCGTCTCCGATGGCGGCCACACCCAGCGCTTCGCTCACCGCCCGCGCCTTGGCGCGCGCGTTTTCGGCAAAAGACTCGTGCCCTTCGGGAGGCAGGATGACGCCGGGATACGCATCCAGCGACTCCATCCGCGCGGCGATCCCCTGGAGCAGGATCTGGAGCTCGCGCGTCTTGCCGGCGTTTCGAGTCCCGAGGACGACCCGATCGATCACGCCCAGGTCTTCGGCAGGGTCCGGATGCCGAGCACCTTCCGCTGCTCGGCGATGAGCCGGCGGATGCCCGCCTTGCCCAGGCCGATCAGCTGCGCCAGCTCGCGCTCGCTGAACGCTTCGCCCTCGGCCGTCCCCTGGATCTCGACGAGACGACCGGCGCCGGTCATGACCAGGTTCATGTCGACCTGCGCCTTGGAGTCTTCGGCGTAGCAGAGGTCGAGGGAGGGCGTGCCGTTCACGAGCCCGACCGAGACCGCGGCCACGAAATCGCGAAGCGGCGGACCCGGAAGCTTCACCCGTGTGGAGAGCCACCGGATCGCGTCGGCTAGGGCGATGAAGGCCCCGGTGATCGAGGCGGTCCGCGTGCCGCCGTCCGCCTCGATGACGTCGCAGTCGATCAGGATCTGCCGCTCGCCGAGCGCCTCGAGATTCGCGACGGCGCGGAGCGAACGTCCGATGAGCCGCTGGATCTCCTGCGTGCGGCCGCCCACGTGGCCCCGGTTCACTTCCCGCTGAATCCGGTCGTGGGAGGAGCGCGGCAGCATGCTGTACTCCGCGGTGATCCACCCCCGTCCTCCGCCACGCAGCCAGGGGGGCACGCGCTCCTCGACGGTCGCCGCGCAGAGAACGCGCGTCCCGCCCATCTCGATCAGCGCCGAGCCCTCGGCGTTCTTGAGATATCCGCGCCGGATCGAAACGGGGCGCAGCTCGGCGGCGCGGCGCCCATCGACGCGGCGACCCGGACGCGACGCGGGTCCGGACGCCGGACGCGACTTCGGCCGCACGGGACTCATCGCGCCCAGCTCGCCGGACGCTCGAACCACGGCAGATCGTCCTGAGGGACGTTGCGCACCCGTCCCATCGCCTTGCCCAGGAACCGCCGCCCCACGAGCTCGAACTGCTGCGGAATGTCGGAGACGAAGCACTCGAGCGAGCCGCGCCCGTTCGCGCGCGCCACGCGCGCCAACGCCCGCGCCGCCTTCCCGCCGCGCGCCGAGCGACCGGCCGCGCGGGATTCGGCCCGCACCGCGGCCGCCAGGCGCCGGGCCGTCGCCTCACCCGAGTCGATGAGCCGGACGCGCCGGCCCAGCACCGCGTGGATCGCGCGCTTGAACACGGGGTAATGGGTGCACCCGAGGATCAGCGTGTCGATCCGCCGGCGCGCCAGCGGAGCCAGGTACTCGCGCAGCACTTCGCGCGCGCCCTTCGAGTTCTGCAGCCCCTCCTCCGCGAACGGCACGAGCAGCGGGCAGGGCTCGGCCCAGACGCGCGTGCGCACGCCGGCGCGGCGGGAGGCCGCCGCGATCGCGTGCTGATAGGCCGCGCTCGCCACCGTGGCGCGCGTTCCGATCACGCCGATCCGTCCGTTCTTCGTGGCGCGCACGGCGGCATCGGCGCCGGGCACGATGACCCCCGTCACGGGGAGCCCCTGGAACTCGCGCTCCAGATGGCGCAGCGCGACGGCCGAGACGGTATTGCACGCGACCACGATGCGGCTCACGTGGAACTGGGAGAGGAAGCGCACCGCCTCGGAGGCGAAGCGCCGGACGGTCGCGTCCGACTTGGCGCCGTAGGGGACGCGCGCGGTATCGCCGAAGTAGACGATCTCCCACGAGGGAAGGAGCCGGCGCAGATGGCGCACGACGGTGAGGCCGCCGATGCCGGAGTCGAAGACGCCGAGCCGCACGCTAGCGCCAGTCCTCGGCTTCGAGCGGCTGCAGGGTATCGAAGTGGCCCCCGATGGTCTCGATGGGATTCCCCTCGACGAGAAGAGTGACGCGCTGCACTTCAGGGATATTCTCCACGGCGCTCTACACGATCGAGCCCAGGAGCTGGCGCTCGCGTCCCGTGCCGCCGCGGAATCCCGCGACCAGCGCCCGGTTCCAGTCGAGATAGAGCGTCCCGCGCTGCGTCCAGTAGGTGTTGAGCAGCTCGGTGCCGTCGGGAAAGGGCGAGACGCGGTTCCCGGACGGACCGGCGATCAGCTCGCGGAAGATGGCGCGGACCTGGTCCACGGGATGGTCTTTCACGACGACGTCGCGATACTCGGCGACGAGACTGTCCGAATTGGGAAGCGCGTAGTAGAGGTAGACGCCGCGCACGCCCTCCAGCTCCGCGGCGACGGGCGAATAGCGCGAGAGCCCAAGCTCGTTCCGCCGCCA
>DATJEJ010000164.1:0-2768 GCA_035496795.1 Candidatus Omnitrophota bacterium | reverse complement strand
TGGCTGGAGGCGTCCCGGAGCGCCGTCGCGGTCACGGGGGCGCGCTCCGGCGTGGCGAGCGTGGCCGGTGCGGCTGGCGCGGCTGGCGCGGCAGGCTCGGCCGGCGCGGCTGGCTCGGCCGGCGGCGCGATCCGGATCGTGATCACCGACGTGCGCGGCCGCCTGGTCCGCACGCTGCGCGCCGAGGGGGACGCCACCCGCGTCCGATGGGACGGCCGCGACGATCGGGGCCGTGCCGTCGCCTCGGGACGCTACTGGGCGCGCCTCCTCGTCCCCGGAAGCGTGCGCCCGCCCGCCGCATCGATTACAATTCTCCGCTAGCCGTTTCGCCGCGTCGAATCGCCCCGACCCTGGACCGAGGGATCACGCCCGTTCGGTTCCACAACCCCGAACCCCGAACACAGGCCGCTCGAACCCATGCATGCCGTCGACCCGCTGTCGCTCTTTCATCACCGTTTCGTGCCTCCCGAGCCGAACGGATCGCCGCTCGTTCTCCTTCTCCTGCACGGCACGGGAGGAGACGAGGACGACATGCTCCCGCTCGGTCCCTATCTCGCGCCCGGCGCGGCTCTGCTTTCGCCACGCGGCCGGGTTCTCGAGAACGGGGCTCCTCGATTCTTCCGCCGGATCGCCGAGGGGGTCTTCGACGAGGAAGACCTGAAGCACCGCGCCGACGAGCTGGCGCAGTTCGTCCATGCCGCCCGCGACCGCTACGGGATCGCGGCGCGACCGATGGTGGCGGTGGGATTCTCGAACGGGGCGAACATCGCCGGCGCGCTGCTCCTGCTCCATCCCGATCTGCTTTCGGCGGCGATTCTCCTCCGGGGCATGACCCCCTTCACGCCGGAAACGCCGCCCGTGCTTGCGGGGAAGCGCGTCTACCTGGGCGCGGGGCGAAACGATCCCCTGGTCCGCCCCTACGCGAGCGAGAAATGGGCCGAGCTGCTACGCGGCGCGGGAGCCGACGTGACGTTGCAGTGGAGCGACACGGGACACGCGCTGGGCCAGGAGGACATCGACCTGGCGAGGGCTTGGTTGAACAACGAGGCGACCGCGGGGCGATAAGGTCGCGACGGCTGTCATCAAGTTCACCCGCGCTGGAGCGTGTGAATACCACGACAGCTGTCCACGATTTCACCGCCGCTAGCGAGGGTGAATCCAGCGACATCTGTCAATCTCGCCAGCTCTGATGCCCGTTCGTGATGGGAAGTCGGCGATCCTTGCCCAGCGCGCGCGGCGTGATGCGGATTCCTGGCGGAGCCTGGCGGCGCTTGTACTCGGCCTTGTCCACCATGCGGATGATGCGCTGCACCAGCGCGCGGTCGTAGCCCATCGCCACGATGCGGTCCACCTCCCAGTCCTCCTCGACATAGGCGCGAAGGATCGGATCGAGCACGTCGTAGGGAGGCAGGGAATCGGTGTCGAGCTGGCCCGCGCGCAGCTCCGCGGTGGGCGGGCGCTCGATCGTTCGCTCCGGAATCCACGCGCCCTTCCCGGCGCGCGCGTTTCGATGGCGCGCCAGCGCGTAGACCAAGGTCTTCGGCACGTCCTTCAACACCGCGAATCCGCCGGCCATGTCCCCGTAGAGCGTCGTGTAGCCGGTGGCGTATTCGCTCTTGTTGCCCGTGGTGAGCACCAGCCAGCCGAACTTGTTCGACAGGGCCATCAGGAAGTTGCCCCGGATGCGCGACTGGATGTTCTCCTCCGTCACGTCCTCCGGACGTCCCTCGAACACCGGCGCGAGCGACTTCCGGTAGGCCTCCATCTCCGCGGCGATCGGCAGCGTGAGCATCGGGAAGCCCAGGTTCCTTGCGAGCGCCGTCGCGTCGGCCTCGCTCTCCTTGGCGCTGAAGCCGGAGGGCATGTAGGCGCCCGTCACGTTCGCCGCACCCAGCGCGTCCACGGCCACCGAGGCGGTGAGCGCGGAATCGATCCCTCCCGATAGCCCGAGCACCACGTGCTCGAAGCCGTTCTTCCTCACGTAGTCCCGCGTGCCCAGGATCAGCGCCTCGTAGACCTCGGCTTCTCCCGCCGGAGTCACCGTGGCGCGCGCCTGGATCGGCGGCCGCGCGGGGTCGGGGACCGGACGCAGCTCCACGACGGGGATCGGCTCCTCCGGTTCGTCGCGGTGGGCCAGCTCGCGGCTCCGGGGGTCCTTGAGCCGGGCCGAGAAGACCTCGTCGAGATCGATGTCGAGCACGACGAGGTCCTCCTCGAACGCTTTCGCCGCGGCGAGCGTGGTCCCGCGCGGGCCGAACACGCGGCTGTTTCCGTCGAAGACCAGCTCGTCCTGGCCGCCCACGGTGTTCACGAAGGCGAGCACCGAGACCGCGTCCTGCGCGCGCGTGGCCAGCATGCGGTCGCGCGCGATCGACTTGCCCATGTGGTAGGGCGAGGAGGAGAGGTTGATCACGAGGTCGGCGTCGCCGTAGACGGCGAGCTGGTTCAGGCTGGAGGGAAGCCAGATGTCCTCGCAGATGTTCACGCCGAACGTGAGCGCGCCGCGCCGGCAGACGAACGGGTTCCGCCCCGGGCGGAAGTAGCGCACCTCGTCGAAGACCGAGTAGTTGGGGAGATGGCTCTTGTGGTAGATGCCGGCGATCTCGCCGTCGTGCGCGATCGCCGCGGCGTTGTAGACGTCCTCGGCGCGCTGCGCGAAGCCGACGACCGCCGTGATCCCGCGCGTCGCGCGCGTTACCTCGTCCAGCGCCGCCATGTTCTGATCGATGAACTCGGGGCGGAGGAGGAGGTCTTCGGGCGGGTAGCCC
>DATJEJ010000163.1:0-5370 GCA_035496795.1 Candidatus Omnitrophota bacterium | reverse complement strand
GGCCCCGTCCCCGCGAAAGCTCATAAACCTGCTATGCTTAACCGCTCTTGATCCCCCGAAATTCGAAGCGAACGCCTTGCTCGGAGCCACTCCATTGCCCAACACCATCACGGCCGGGACGCGCCTCGGCCCCTACGAAATCCATGAGCTGATCGGACGCGGAGGGATGGGCGAGGTCTACCGCGCGAAGGATGGCCGTCTCGGCCGCCAGGTCGCGGTGAAGGTGCTCCCCACGTCGTTCGCCGCGGACGCCGACCGTCTGAAGCGCTTCGAGCGCGAGGCGCGCTCGGCGGGGCAGCTCAATCATCCGAACGTGGTCGCGATCTACGACATCGGCACCACGGGCGACGTCCCCTACATCGTGAGCGAGCTGCTCGACGGCACCGACCTGCGCGCGCGCCTTGCGAAGGGAGCGATCCCGCCGCGCAAGGCGGTCGCGATGGGGATCCAGATCGCGAAGGGCCTCGCCGCCGCGCATGCGAAGGGGATCGCGCACCGCGACCTGAAGCCCGAGAACCTCATGGTGATGAGCGGCGATCATCTGAAGATCGTCGACTTCGGGCTCGCCAAGCTGACGCACGCCGACGCGGCCGCCGACGGCGACGTGACGGGCGTGCTCGCCACGCAGCTCACGGGCACCGGCACGATCATGGGCACGGCGAGCTACATGGCGCCCGAGCAGATCCGCCAGCAGCCGGTGGATCATCGCGCCGATCTCTTCTCGGTCGGGGCGATCCTCTACGAGATGCTCACCGCGCAGCGCGCGTTCGAAGGGCCGACGCCGGCCGACCGGATCAGCGCGATCCTGCATGACACGCCGCCCGAGCTGCCGGCCGATGTGGAAGACGCCGCACCCGGGCTCCCGACGCTGATCGAGCACTGCCTGGAGAAGAACGTCGAGGACCGCTTCCAGTGCGCCCACGACCTGGTGTTCGCGCTGCAGCAGGTCGAGGCGGCCGCGTCCTCGCGCCGCGGCGGCACCGCTGGCGCGACCAGCGCCGCGGCAGGCATTCCGGGCGCCATCGGCGTTCTTGACCTGAAGCGCCACACCTTCCGCCGCACCACCTATCGCGAAGGCACCATCCTCTCGGCGCGATTCGCCTCGGACGGCCAGGGGATCTGCTATGGCGCGGCCTGGGAAGGACGCCCGGCCGAGCTGTTCTGGGCCTATCCCGGCAACCCCGAGTCGCGCGCGCTCGGCTTTCCGCGCACCGACGTGCTCGCCATCTCCGCCACCGGCGAGATGGCGGTGTCGCTCCGGCGCCATCCGCGCGGCGGATTCATCTACAGCGGGATGCTCGCGCGCATGCCCGCGGGCGGCGGCGCCCCGCGCGAGATCCTCGACAACGTCTACGAGGCCGACTGGAGCCCGGACGGCCGCCAGCTGGCCATCGTGCGTGAGGAAGCGGGCATGACGCGGGTCGAGTACCCGATCGGCAACGTGCTCTACAAGACGGCGGGGTGGGTCAGCCACATGCGCGTCGCGCCCGACGGAAAACACGTGGCGTTCATCGATCACCCCTTCCGCGGCAACGACGCGGGCGGCCCCACGATCGTCGACATGAGCGGGACGACGAAGAGCCTGTCGCCGGGATGGTCCAGCGCGCGCGGGCTCGCCTGGTCCCCCGACGGCAAGGAGATCGTCTTCACCGCGTTTCGTACCGGCGTCGGCCGTTCGCTCTATCGCGTCACGCCCGAAGGCGTCGAGCGGCCCATTCTCGAAGTGCCGGGCCACATGACTCTTCAAGATATTTCCAAGCAGGGCGCCGCCCTGGTCGCGCTCGAGAACGAGCGGATGCGGATGCAGCACGCCCGGCACGCGCACGCCACCGCCACCGACCTGACGTGGCTCGACTGGACCCTGGTGCGCGATCTCTCGAGCGACGGATCCCGCATCCTGTTCGACGAGACCGGCGTCGGCGGCGGCGAGCTGCATGCGGTCTACCTCCGAGGCACCGACGGCTCTCCGGCGATCCGGCTGGGCGACGGCATCGGTTTCAGCTTCTCGCCCGACGGCCAGTGGGCGCTCGGAGCGGTCGGCAACGTGTCGCACGGACTCACGCTGCTCCCCTGCGGCGCCGGCGAGGGGCGGTTCCTCGAGCTGCAAGGGCTGGAAGTCATCTACGGCTCCTGGTTCCCCGACGGGATGTCCTTCTGCGCGCTCGCCCACGAGCCAGGCAAGGGTGCCCGGCTCTTCCGCGTCGATCCCGTGACCGGCAAGTACGAGGCGTTCAGCGAGGAAGGGCTCACGTCGTTCGACCCGCTGATCTCTCCAGACGGACTCCGCGTCTCCTGTCAGGGACCGGACCGTCGAATCAAGATCTACCCGGTCGACGGAGGCGAGCCCAAGCCTCTACCGGGAGTCCTCCCCAACGAGCGGATGATCCGCTGGAGCGACGACGGGACCTCCGCTTTCGTCTTTGGACGCGGCGAGCTGCCCGCCAAGATCTTCAAGATCGACATTGCCTCCGGCGAGCGCACGCTCTGGAAAGAGCTCTCGCCGCCCGATCCCACGGGCGTCGAGGGGATCACGTCGATCCGCATGACGCCGGTCGGCGATTCCTACGGCTACAGCTACGCGCAGCGGCTGAACGACCTCTACGTGGTGGAGGGTCTGTTTTGAGCAGCACCCTGCCCTCCGGATCGCGCCTCGGCCCCTACCAGATCGACGAGCTGATCGGCGCGGGCGGCATGGGCGAGGTCTACCGCGCGCGCGACACGCGGCTGGGCCGCCAGGTCGCCGTCAAGGTGCTCCCCAAGGCCTTCGCGGCCGACGCCGACCGCCTCAAGCGCTTCGAGCGCGAGGCGCGCTCCGCCGGACAGCTGAACCATCCGAACGTCCTCGCCATCCACGACATCGGCATCGAGACGGGCGTCCCCTATATCGTGAGCGAGCTGCTTGCGGGGACCACGCTCCGCGCGCGCATCGAGGAGGGGCCGATCGTGCCGCGCAAGGCGATCGCGATGGCGATCCAGGTCGCGAAGGGGCTGGAAGTGGCGCACGCCAAGGGGATCGTGCACCGCGACCTGAAGCCGGAGAACCTCATGGTGATGAGCGGCGATCACGTGAAGATCGTCGACTTCGGGCTCGCCAAGCTGACGCAGGCCGAAAGCGCGTCGGACGGCGACGGCACGTCCCCGCTCCAGTCCCAGCTCACCGGCACCGGCACGATCATGGGGACAGCGAGCTACATGGCCCCCGAGCAGATCCGTCAGCAGGCGACCGATCATCGCGCGGACCTCTTCGCGTTCGGCGCGATCCTCTACGAGATGCTGACCGGCAAGCGCGCGTTCGATGGACCAACGGCGGCGGACCGGATCGGCGCCATCCTCCACACCACGCCCGCCGAGATGCCGGCGGAGATCGAGAACGCGGCGCCGGGGATCACGTCGATCGTCGAGCTATGCCTGCAGAAGAAGGTCGAGGATCGGCTCGACACGGCCCGGCATCTGGCGTTCGCGCTCGGGCTGGTCGAGACCGCCGCGTCGGCGGTCCGCCGCGCGGGCAGCACGGGGGTTGGCGCGGGGGGCCGCGCCGACGCGTCCCTCCAGGCGGAACCGCGCCGCCACTACTTCCGGCGCACCTCCTACCGCGAGGGCTCGATCCTCACGGCGCGATTCGCTCCCGACGGCCAGGCCATCTGCTACGGCGCCTCGTGGGAGGGCCGCCCCATCGAGCTGTTCTGGGCCTATCCCGGCAATCCCGAGTCGCGCGCGCTCGGCTACCCGCGCACCGACATCATGGCCATCTCCTCGTCCGGCGAGATGGCCGTCTCGCTCCGCCGCCACACGCGGGGCGGGTTCATCTACAGCGGGATGCTCGCGCGCATGCCGGCGGGCGGCGGCGCGCCGCGGGAGATCCTGGACAACGTCTACGAGGCGGACTGGAGCCCCGACGGGCGCCTGCTCGCGGTGGTTCGCGAGGAAGCCGGCTTCACGCGCATCGAGTACCCGATCGGGAACCTGCTCTACAGGACGCCGGGCTGGGTCAGCCACATGCGGGTCGCGCCCGACGGAAAGCACCTCGCGTTCCTCGATCATCCCGGGCGCGGCGACGACGCGGGCGGCCCCGCCGTGGTGGACGTGAATGGCAAGGCCAAGGTGCTCTCGACCGGATGGTCCAGCGCGCGCGGGCTGGCCTGGTCCCCCGACGGCAAGGAGATCATCTTCACCGCGTTCCGCACCGGGGTCGGCCGCTCGCTCTACCGCGTCACCCTGGACGGCGTCGAGCGCCCGATCCTCGAAGTGCCCGGCCACATGACGCTCCAGGACGTCTCGCGCCAGGGCGCCGCGCTCATCGTCCTCGAGAACGAGCGCGCGCGCACCCAGTTCATCGGACGGGGCGAGGCGGCCGCGCGCGACCTCACCTGGCTGGACTGGACCCTGGTCCGCTCCATCTCCGAGGACGGGGCGAAGATCCTGTTCGACGAGACCGGCGTCGGAGGCGGACAGCTCCATTCCGTCTACCTGCGCGGGACCGACGGCTCTCCGGCCATCCGCCTGGGCGACGGCGCCGCGGCCGACCTGTCCCCCGACGGTCAGTGGGCGCTGGCGGCCGTGGGCGATGCCGCGACGCAGCTCGTGCTGCTGCCCTGCGGCGCGGGCGAGGGGCGCGCGATCCCCGCCGAGGGGCTCGAGTCGATCAACGCGCGCTTCTTCTCCGACGGCGTGAGCATCTGCGTGATGGGCCACGAGCCCGGACACGGGCCGCGCCTGTACAAGCTGGACACCGTGACCGGAAAGTACGAGGCGTTCAGCGAGGAGGGGATCTCCTTCTTCGACGTGCTCCTCACCAGCGACGACCAGTTCGTCGCGTCGATGAGCCCCGACCGGAAGATGATGCTCTACCCCGTGGCCGGCGGCGCGCCGCGCCCCATCCAGGGCGTGCTTCCCACGGAGCGCGGCATCCGCTTCAGCCAGGACGGAACCGGCCTGTTCGTCTTCGCCCGCGGCGAGCTGCCCAGCAAGGTCTACCGCGTGGACATCGCGACCGGTGAGCGGAAGCTGTGGAAGGAGCTCTCCCCGTCCGATCCCACCGGCGTGGAGGGATTGACGACGGTGAGGATGACGGCGAGCGAGGATTGCTACGCCTACAGCTACGCGCAGCGGCTGAACGATCTGTACGTGGTCGAGGGATTGTTCTAGCGACCCGGCTAGTTCGCCGGCCGAGCCGCTTTCGCAGTCCCCGTTCGAGCGGCGATCCGCTCCTCCGCCGACGACCACCCCGCATCGAACGGCTGCCCCGCCTGATCCAGATCGATGACGACCGGAGCATGATCCGAGGGCGTGGGCTTCCCCTTCCGGGCCTCACGGTCGATCTCGGCCCAGACCAGGCGGCCGGCGACATCGGGCGTCACCAGCAGGTGGTCG
>DATJEJ010000162.1:0-3159 GCA_035496795.1 Candidatus Omnitrophota bacterium | reverse complement strand
TGCGGGAGCACCCCAACCTCCTGATCAGCGACATCGCGATGCCGGGCGAGACCGGCTACGACCTGATCGAGCGCGTTCGCGCGCTCGCTCCCGAGGCGGGCGGCCGGATCCCCGCGATCGCGGTGACCGCCTACACCGGCGCGGAGGACGCGCGCCGCGCGCTCCGCTCGGGCTACCAGGCCCATCTGTCGAAGCCGGTCCAGCTCCGGGAGCTGGTGCGCCTGGTGATGGATCTCATGGACGGCTCCTCGCTCCCGCTCGAGTCCCCCGGACCCTCGGGACCGCATGGCCGCTGACGGAAGCGGGAGCGTCGCGCGCACGGGCGAGCCGCTCGGCCTGATGGGCGTGTTCGCCCATCCCGACGACGAAACGCTGGGCGTGGGCGGCGTCTTCGCGCGCTATGCCGCCGAAGGAGTTCGGACCTCCCTGGTCACGGCGACGCGAGGCGACCGCGGCCGATTCCGCGGCGTTCGCCACGGAGAGGGCCCGGAGCATCCCGGTCCCGAGGCGCTCGCCTTGATTCGCGAGCAGGAGCTGCGCGCGGCGTCGCGGGTGCTCGGGATCGAGGATGTCACGCTTCTCGACTACGGCGACGGGCGGCTGGACGAAGCCGACCCGCGGGAGGCGGTCGCGCGGATCGCGGCGGAGATCCGCCGCGTCCGGCCGCACGTGGTGGTCACGTTCGCGCCCGACGGAGCCTACGGACATCCGGATCACATCGCGATCTGCCAGCTCGCCACCGCGGCGGTCGTTGCGGCGGCTTCCGGGCACGCGCAGCACACCGTCTCCAAGCTCTACTACATGGCCACGACCCAGGCGCGCTGGGACGCCTACCAGGCGGCGTTCAAGAAGCTCGTGTCGCTGGTGGACGGCGTGGAACGCCAGGCGCAGCCGTGGCCGGAATGGATGGTCACGACCACCGTGGACACGCGCGAGCAGTGGCCCATCGTATGGCGCGCCGTCGTCTGCCACGACTCGCAGGTGGGAGGCTACGAGAAGCTGAGGCATCTCGCGCCGGAGCACCACGAAGCCCTGTGGGGCCGTCAGCAGTTCTATCGCGTTCTGAGCGTCGTGAACGGAGGACGCGGCATGGAGACCGATCTCTTCGAGGGGTTGCGATGACGACGAAGACCGATGGAGGCGCCGCGTCCGCCGGCGCGAAGGATGCCGCGCGGCGGCAGGCGCCGCTCGCGATGGATGCCGAGGCGTTCCGCGCGGCGGGGCACCGCCTGGTGGATCGCGTGTCCGATCTCCTCGCCTCGGTGCCGGAGCGGCCGGTCACGCGCGGCGAGGCGCCCTCCGGCGTGCGGGCCGCGCTCGACCTGAACGGGCCCTTGCCGGAGGAGGGCTCCGATCCGGAGGCGCTGCTCACGACCACGGCCGGGCTCCTCTTCGACCATTCGCTCTTCAACGGCCATCCGCGGTTCTTCGGCTACATCACGTCGCCCCCCGCGCCGGTGGGCATCCTGGGCGAGATGCTCGCGGCGGCGGTGAACGCGAACGCCGGCGCCTGGATCCTCGCGCCGGCCGCCACGGAGATCGAGACCCAGACGATCCGCTGGATCGCGGAGCTGATCGGCTATCCCGCGTCGGCGGGCGGGATTCTCGTGAGCGGCGGCAACATGGCCAACTTCGTCGGGTTCTTCGCCGCGCGCGCCGCCCTGGCGCCCTGGCCCGTGCGCGAGAAGGGTGCGGCGGGCGGGCCGCCGCTTCGCGCCTACGGCTCCGCCGAGACGCACACCTGGATCCAGAAAGCGGCCGACCTGGCGGGCCTGGGCACCGAGTCGGTGCGGTGGATCGAGACCGACGGCGCCCTGCGGATGCGCGTGGACGCGCTGCGCCGGAAGATCCGCGAGGACCGGGAGCGGGGCGACGTGCCCTTCCTGGTGGTCGGCACCGCCGGCAGCGTCGGGACGGGGGCGGTGGATCCGCTTCCCGAGATCGCGGCGCTCTGCCGCGAGGAGAAGGTGTGGTTCCACGTGGACGGCGCCTACGGCGGCCTGGCCGCCGCGGTCCCCGAGGCTCCCGAGGATCTCCGCGGGCTCGCCCTGGCGGACTCGGTCGCCGTCGATCCGCACAAGTGGCTCTACGCGCCGATCGAGGCGGGGTGCGCGCTGGTGCGCGATCCCGCGCGGCTGCGCGCGGCGTTCGCGTATCACCCGCCGTACTACCGCTTCGGCGAGGAGGGACTGAACTACGTCGAATACGGCCCGCAGAACTCCCGCGGCTTCCGCGCGCTCAAGGTGTGGCTGGCCCTCCGGCACGCCGGCGCCAAGGGCTACCGCGCCATGATCGCCGAGGACATGCGCCTCTCGCGCGTGATGGCCGAGCGCGTGGACGCCGAGCCCGACCTCGAGCGCTTCACGCAGTCCTTGAGCATCACGACCTTCCGTTTCCTGCCCCGCGATCTGCGCGAGCGCCGGGGGGAGGCCGACGTCGCGGACTACCTCGACCGGCTGAACCAGGACCTGCTGGACCGCATCCAGAACGGCGGGGAGTGCTTCGTGTCGAACGCCGTGATCGGCGGCCGTTACGTGCTGCGCGCCTGCATCGTGAACTTCCATACGGGGGAAGCGGACGTCGCGGCGGTTCCCGTGATCGCCGCGCGGGTCGGGCGCGAGGTGGACGCGGCGCTCCGTCCCGCCGCCCTCCGCGCCGCGCGGGCCTGAACGGCGCCGCGGCGCCGGCGCGCTAGCGGAAGCGGACGGGCAGCCGCACCGACGCCGCGTGCTCCGGCAGGTCGGAGGGGTTGCTCCGCTCGAGGATGAGCGTGCCCTCCTCGGTGTCGGGAGGCTCGAAGTCGAGCGTGAGGGAGAAGGGAACGTACTCGGGCGTCATCCAGTCGCCCGTCGCGCGCGCGACGCCCCGCGCCACGACCGAATCGCGCGCGTCCAGCAGGCGCACCGGGAACTCCGCCTCGAAGAACCACGATCCGCGCGCGCGTCCGGCGATCCAGAGCGGGCTCTGGGCGATCTGATTCGGCCGGGGCGTGTCGAGGAGCACGGGGCCGAGACGCGTGGCCCCGTCCTCGCCCGGAGAGTCGGCGACCGGCTCTTCGCCGCCCACCGGCACCCCGCCCGCCAGCACCGCCGCCGAGTCGATCCCGTAGGGCGCCGGCCGCGGAGGCGGCGAGGCGAGGCTCTCGGCGACGCTCGCCGC
>DATJEJ010000161.1:0-6456 GCA_035496795.1 Candidatus Omnitrophota bacterium | reverse complement strand
TCTTCGTCCAGCGCCCGCGCGATGCCGGGCACCGGAACGCCGCCGTCCTGCAGCACCGCGCCCACTTCGGGACTCATCCGCAGGCGGAGCGCTTCCTCGGCGCGCCCCAGCCACTCCCGCGCGCTCCTGCCCTGCATCAGGGACCGGAGCCCCGACCCCCAGCGCGACGGCCGCACTTCGAGGAGCCACCCGGCTCCGTACGGATCGGCCAGAAGCGAGGGATCGCGGAGCGCGGCTTCGTTGCGCGCGACCACACGTCCCGCCACCGGCGCGGGCAGATCGAAGCGGCTTCCGCTGACGTCGATCGCAAATCCCCTGTCTCCGCGCTGCAGGCGCGATCCGACCGCAGGGAGCGCCACCGCGCCGGGGCTTCCCAGGAGCTTCTGCGCGAAGTCGTCCAGGCCGACGCGGAAGCGTCCCGGCCCCGCGGGCGCGGCCCAGGTGTGGCCGGCGTGGAACGCGGCCCTCGCGGGCAGATGGAACCAGCCGCTCAGGACGGGTTCCTCCACCGTCTCCATCCCCAGCCGGGCCGGCCGATTCAGATGGCGCCAGTAGGCCGGCAGGGACCCCAGGAAGGCGAGGCAGATCAGATACTCGACACCTTTCGACGCGAACGGATCCTGCACGAGCGTTTCCATGACTTCCTCCGCCTACACCGACGCCGGCGCGGCTTCGGGGACCTCGGCCGCGGGCACCGGCTCGCGAACCCAGGCCGGCGAGTCGTTCAGCACCGGCATCCGGACGATGACCCAGCGGAGCACCCAGATCTCCGCGAGAATGACCGCGAGCGTCACCACCACCTCGTACGGCGTGGGGATGTAGCGAACGGGCTGCATCCACTCGAACCCGATGATCGAGACGTTCAGACGGTTCAGAACGATGCCGATCATCGTGAGCACGGCGGCGACCTTGCAGGCCGCCACGCTCTTCCAGCGCACCCCCTCCGTGAAGAACGCCAGCGGGACCAGGACGAATCCCACCACCTCGAGCAGGAACCAGTGCCCCATCGACGTTCCCAGGAGCGCCAGCTTGTGGCCGTGGACGACGTCCAGCACCTTGAGGAAGACATAGGCGTACATCACCGCGGCGCAGATCTTGGACAGCGACAGGACGATGCCATCGTGCTCGGCGGCATGCCGGTCGCTCACCCGCCATCCGAACATCCGGCGGCTCAGCGTTCCCTCGAAGATCACGACGGAGAGGCCCGCGAAGACGCTGGAGACCAGGAAGTAGATGGGCAGGAACTCCGAGTACCAGAGCGGATGGACCTTTCCCTTGGCCATGAGGAACAGCGCCCCGAGCCCCGACTGGTGCAGGATGGACAGCGTGATCCCGAAGACCACCGCGCCCAGGGTGAGCGCCGACAGCGCGCGGCGCAGCCGCTTCATCCCCAGCCACTCCGCGATCGCCGGCGAGAACTCCAGGAACGCGGCCATCATGTAGAGCATGAAGTGCCACGCGATCAGGAAGAGCACGGAGCTCACACCGAACGAGTTGCCGATGACCACGTTCAGCATCTTCCATGGCCGGCCGAGGTCCAGCATCAGGGCGCCCGCATAGAACACGTACGCCAGGAACCCGTTCAGCACCGTGATCCGGACGATCGAGTGGTATTTCTTCTGCCCCAGCACGTAGACCAGGAGCGTGACGAAGTAGGCGCCTCCCGCGAAGGCGACGCCGGTGACCACGTTGAAGCCCTTCCACAGGCCCCAGGGCACTTCCTGCGACAGGTTCGTCACCGCCGAGAGGCCGTGCGTGAACCGGACGAAGAGAATCACGGCCGCGGCGATCATGATCGGGATCGAGACCAGGTTGAACACCGTGAACAGCGGCCCCTTCGGCTTGAGCTCCGAGAGCAGGAACCGCCCGATGCTTCGTTCGCCGCGGGGGCGGCGCTCGGAACGCGGACGTGCGCCGTTCATGACTCCTCCTCCTCTCGTGATCCAGCGGGGACCGGCGCCGGACCGATGCCGGCCGCGGGGTTCGAAGCTTCGCCCTCGTGCGTCGGCTCTTCCTTCCGCACCGCCCGGGCCACGCTCGTCAGGAGCGTCGGGGCCAGGGTCAGGACGAAGGGGACGCTGTAGAGGAACGGCGCGGTGAGCATCGGATAGGAGGACTCACCCACGTGGGTCGGGAATCCGATCTCCTCGAACGGAACGGAGGCCAGGTAGAGCCACGACGTGCCGCCCGCCTCGCGCTCGCCGTAGACATGGTCCACGTACTGGTCGGGCGCGTTGCCGATCCGCTTGTGCGCTTCGCGCAGCAGGTCGTTCCGTTTCCCGAACGTGAGCGCTCCTTCCGGGCAGCTCTCCACGCACGCCGGCTGCTGTCCCTTCGCGACCCGCTCGGCGCACATGAAGCACTTCCGGATGCGCGGGTTCGTGCTCGAGTACTCGAACTTCGGCCCGTCGAACGGGCAGGAGATCATGCAGAAGCGGCAGCCCATGCACTTGTCCTCGCGCCAGACCACCGGCCCCCGGGCCGTCTTCTCCATCGCGGCCGTGAGGCACGCGGAGTGGCACGCCGGCGAGACGCAGTGCATGCACTGATGCTTGGCGAACACCTCGCCCTTGGACGTCTTGTAGCGTCCGATGGCCGTCCACTGCGTCGTGGTGGGCCGGGTCACGGCTTCGGGATCCTCCGGTTCCGGGAGCCCGTTCGCCTCCGCGCACGCCGAGGTGCAGGTGTTGCACCCCACGCAGCGCGTCGTGTCCACCAGGACGCCGTACGGCTCACCGGCGCCGCCCGAGGGCTCCGCCGCCCCCGACGTCCTCGGACAAACGACCGTGGCTCCAGCCAGGCCGAGCGTCTTGAGAAAACCTCTGCGGTTCATACGCCCCCCGATCCTCGATGCGCGCGCCACGTTCCCGTGCGACGTCAGTGAAGAATCACGCCCTGCTGCGGCGGGAAGACCTCCTGCCGGATCTCGAGCCAGTCGGCGTCGCTCAACACGTCGCCGAAGTTCTCGACCCACACGCCGCCGTCGTTGGCGACGCGCCCGACCGGCGCGAGCACGGCGTTCATCCGGAGCGCCGCCGCTTCTTCCCATGCGTCCGTCAGGGACTCACGAATCAGGTTCTGGACGTTCTCCGCGAGCCGGGCGGGGCGAATCTTGAGGATCCAGTCGGCCGCTTTCGGCACGGTTCCGCCGCGCCGGTCGGCAGCCTCGCGATTCACCTCGACGACGGTGCCGTCCAGCGGCATCGCCTGGGTGAGCCGCCGGTTCCTTCCGGAGACCAGCGTCCACGCCGGCTCGCCCTGCCGGAACTCCATCCCGGGCTCCGGAGCCTCGATCCGCGCCAGCGCGCCGATGAAATTCGACGCGAACGCGGTCGGCCCCACGGTGGCCAGGCCATCCGGCGTCAGCCGCACGCGAACATGGCCGGGGTGGAGATACGTCGAGGACGGGCCCCAGGCCGGAACCGCAAGAACGGGAGGAGCGCGAAGCGCCTCTCCGTCCAGAACTCCCTCCGCCGCCGTCTCGCGCATCCTCGAGACGACCCATGCCGCCGCGACGAAGGTGGTGAACGTCAACAGCACAAGGATCGCGACCATGATGTCTGCCTCCTTCCAGCGCGCGATGTGCTCGCTCGCGCCTTGGCTCAAGGCATACGCCGAGCCAGTCCCCGATGCGCGGACCGGCCAGCGCGGCGAGCTCGATGCCGCGCTGCGCGTTGCGCGTGCGCGGCGCCGAGTCGCAGTTGAAAGCGTCAACAGTTCCGCAGGGGCGGACTGTTGACCTTCTCAACGGCGCCGAAGGCCGAAACCGTGTGAAGGAGTGTTTACGTTTTGTGGTGCTGCGCGGTTGGAGCGATCGTCGAGGAATTCAACGGGGGTGTTGTGCGATTCAACAGAAGGGGCGCGACCCCAAGCGGCCACGCCCCTGACATGATCTCGGACTATTTCGCGGACGCTTCCTTGACCGGGGTCTTCAGCGAAGCGAGCCAGGTCGAAAGCGTCTGCAGCTCCTCGGGCGTGCCGCGGAACTTGACGCTGGGATGAAGCTTCTCTTCGAGTTTCACCTCCTTCATGAGGTACTTGCCGACCCAGGCGGCGTCCTTGGTGGCGCCGATGCCCGAGAGATCCGGCTTCTTCTTCGCCGTCGCGGCCGGGGCGGCGGCGTTCGCGGCGGTGGCGGTACTCTTCCGCTCGATCTTCTCCGCCTCGATCGAATGGCAGGTGTTGCACTTGCTGCTCGTGAACAGCGCCTTGCCGTCCGCCGCCTTGCCTGCAGGCGCCTTCGTCACGGCGGCGCCCGATACGCATGCGGCCAGCAGAGCAGCCGCGGCCATGGCCGACACCACGCTCCACCGCAGTCTCATCGTCTTCCTCCTTGTGGGAAGCCCGGGGGATCTTGGGATTCGAATGTCCTGCGACTCCTACCTGGACGGTAGTCGCGCCGTGCGGCGGGAGCCATGCTCCCTAAGTCCCCTTGCCGCGAGCGAAGAATGGATTCATTCTGGCCGCGCCGGTGAGGAGGGAGCCCCCATGCTCCGCGTGTGTCGCTTCCCGTTCATGATCGCCTGGACCTTCACGCTCTTCCCCGCCGCGCCGGCGATCGCGCAGTCGATCTGGATTCCGCGCGACCGGGAACGCTCCGTCACGTTCGCGGTCGCGAAACCCAGCCTGGAGTTCGTCGACGAACGCCGATTCTCACCCGTCCTCACCCTGACGTCGCGGATGCCGGTCTCGGAGCGGGTCTGGTGGGTTGTGGAGATCCCCTACGCGCACCTTTCGATCCGCGACGAGGGTCTCCTGCAGCCGTTCCCGAGCGAGAGCAACAGCACCCTCGGAAATCCCTACGTCGGGTTGGAGACGCACGCCGGGTCGGGACCCCTCTTCGGCGAGCTCGGGGTCCGCGCGCCGCTCGTCGGAGACGACGCGGCAGGCCCCTATCTCGGCATGGGGTCCGACGTGCAGTTCACGGAGGCGTTCGAGCCGCACGTCTTCTCGATCGAGCCCGCGCTCAACCTGCGCGAGACGACGGCCTCCCACATGGCCTACCGGTTTCGCTTCAGTCCCACCGTCGACATCCCGACGGGCGGCCACCATCCCTTCCCGTACGAGCTCATCCACGAGACCGAGCTCTTCGGCGTCTATTCGTGGCAGATCGGCTACGAGGGGAGCGCGGTCCGGGTCGGGAGCGCGCTGTCGGGGCGGGTGCTCTTCACCTCGAGCGACGGCAACCTGGGCCAGCGCACCGTCAACCAGTTCGAATTCCACGGGGACATCGGTTCGGGAGCGTTCCGGCCGGGATTCGATCTTCGGGTTCCGCTCGGGGACAACGCGGCGTCGATCGTTCCCGTGGTGGTGGGGTTGACGCTGAGCTGGTCGCGGTGAGCTAGGCGGCCCCGACCGGCGCGCCCTCCGCGCCGGAGGCTGGGAGCCCGGGAGACGACGCGACCCGCGCGCGCAGGCGTTCCCACGCGCGGCGAATCCCCCGGCGCACCTCGTACAGGGTCGCCTCGTCGTGCGTGAAGCGTCCCTGGCGATCGACGAACGCCTTCAGCGCCTCGGGCGCGAAGGTGGGCTCGACGTTCACGGTCCAGTGGTCGCCGTCGACGATCTCAACGATGGGATAGAGCCCCGACTGGACCGCGAGTCGGATCAGCGCGATGCCGTCGGCCGGCTCCGACTTCCAGCCGGTCGGACACGGCGAGAGGATCTGGAGGAAGCGGAAGCCGCGCGTGTCCAGCGCCGTCCGCATCTTCCGCATGAGGTCGTCGGGATGCGCGAGCGACACCGACGCCGCGTAGGGCACGCGGTGCGCGGCCAGGATCGCCAGCATATCCTTCTTCTCGACGTGCTTCCCCTTGGGCGTCGTCGAGGTCGCCGCTCCGAGCGGGGTGGCCGACGAGCGCTGTCCGCCGGTGTTGCCGTAGATCTCGTTGTCGTAGCAGACGTAGAGGATGTCCTCGTTCCGCTCCGCCGCGGCCGAGACGGTGGCGAGCCCGATGTCGTACGTGCCGCCGTCCCCGGCAAAGCAGAGCACGCGCGTCGGATCGCCGCACGCCTCGGCGACACGGGCCAGGCCCGTCGCCACGGAAGCCGCGGCCGCGAACGTCGACGCCACCACCGGCGCGCCGTAGGCGCTGTAGGGGAACGGGCCCGCGGTCACGATGCCGCAGCAGGCCGGGATCACGATCTGGACCGGCCGGTCGGCGATCGCGCGGCTCATCATGTTCAACGCGATCGACATGCCGCAGCCGCCGCAGTTGGTGTTGCCCGCGCGCAGCAGCGGTGCCTTGCGGTCGTCGTGCGTGTGAACCATTCCCTCGAGGATCGGCTCGCTCATGCTCCGGTCTCCACCAGGACCGGCTCGCCGGCCCGCTCGCGCTTCCGCACGTCGTTCACGATGCTCACCACGTGGTCGCGGCGGATGTCTCCGCCTCCCAGGCCGACCATGTAGCTCTGGATCACCGCGCCCGGATCGGCGAGGCCGCGGATCTCGCTCCA
>DATJEJ010000160.1:0-5727 GCA_035496795.1 Candidatus Omnitrophota bacterium | reverse complement strand
AACACCGAACAGGGGGAGCGCCTGCTCGAAACCGCGATGGAGGGGCTGCATCTCCGCGGCGACGAGCGGGTGCTCGACGTCTATTCGGGGACCGGCACGTTCACGCTGCCGATCGCGCGCCGTGCCCGGGAAGCGGTCGGCATCGAGTCCTCCGAGGCGGCGGTGCGCGACGCGCGGCGGAACGCCGAACGGAACGGGATCGAGAACGTCCGGTTCGTGCGTGCGGAAGCCGCCGAAGCGCTTCGCGAGGAGCGCGGCTCCCCGGACGCGGTGCTCGTCGATCCCCCGCGCGCGGGGCTCCATCCCGCCGTGGCGCGGCGACTGATCGAGATCGGCGCGCCGCGCCTCGTCTACGTCTCGTGCAACCCGGCGACCCTGGGGCGCGACCTCGCGCTCTTCTGCGAAGAACGGTACCGGCTCTCGTGGGTCCGGCCGGTCGACATGTTTCCGCACACCGCGCACATCGAGTGCGTCGCGGCGTTGGCGCGGGTCTGATGCCCGCGGCGATGCCGTCCCATGCTACGCTTGGGCGCTGCGGCGCCCCGGAGGACGGAATGCGGCAGGTTTCGAACGTTCGACCGAGCGCGACACCGCGGCTTTGCGGAGCGGGACTTCTCCTCTCCCTGCTCGCACTCACGGCGATCCAGGCACCGCCGGCTTCCGCCGGCGCCACTTCTAAAGGGAAACGTTCCATGACAGCCCCAGCGGCGAAGTCGCCCGTGCTCGAGACGACCCTCGACAACGGGCTCACGGTGTTGATCCAGGAGGTTCACACGGCGCCGGTGGCCGCCTTCATGGTCTGGTACAAGGTCGGCTCCCGGAACGAGAGCGCCGGCATCACCGGCATCTCCCACCTGCTCGAGCACATGATGTTCAAGGGGACCCCCACGTACGGAAAAGGGGAGATCTCCCGGCTGCTCCAGAAGAACGGCGCCACGTTCAACGCGGGCACGTCGCTGGACTACACGACCTACTTCGAGGTCCTCGCGAGCGATCGCCTGGAGATGGCGATGAAGATCGAGGCGGATCGCATGGTCCACGCGACGATCCCCGACGAAGAGCACCGGCTGGAGATGACGGTGGTCCGCTCCGAGCTGGAGCGGAACGAGGACAACCCGCATCGCGCCCTCTATCTCGAGGCGATGGCGCAGGCCTTCAAGGCGCACCCCTACCACTGGCCCACGATCGGCTGGCGCACCGATGTCGAGCAGATCCGCACCGCGCAGATCCGCGACTACTACGCGAGCCACTACATGCCGAACAACGCGACGGTCGTGGTGGTGGGCGACGTGAACACGCAGGCGGCGCTCGCGATGGTGAAGCGGTACTTCGGCGCGGTTCCGAAGGGAACCGAGCCGCCGCCGGTCACGACGGTCGAGCCGCCGCAAATGGGCGAGCGCCGCTTCAAGATCCGGAAGCCCGGCGACACCCGCTACCTGCTCGTGGCCTGGAGAAACCCCGCGGTGACGCACCCCGACACCTACGCCCTCGACGTGCTGGGGATCATCCTGGGCCACGGCCAGACCTCGCGCCTCTACCAGGCGCTGGTCGAGAAGAAGCTCGCGGCCGAGGTGGACGCGAGCAACGACAACGGCCGCGATCCGCTGCTGTTCAACGCGCAGGCGACGGCGGCGCCGGGGGTGGAGCTGGACCGCCTGGAGGCTGCGCTCCTGGACGAGGTGGAGCGGCTCAAGCGGGAGCCGGTCACCGTCAAGGAGCTGGAGCGGGCGAAGAAGCAGGTCGAGGCCTCGTTCATCTATTCCAAGGACTCCATCCGGAGCCTGGCGCAGCAGCTGGGGTATTACAACACCGTGGCTTCCTGGCGCTATCTGGACACCTACGTGGAGCGGGTCCGCGCGGTCACCGCCGAGGACCTGAAGCGGGTGGCGCGCTCCTACCTGACGGAGAACTCGCGCACGGTGGGCTGGTACGACCCGACGACCGAAGGGCAGGCCGACGCGGGGAACGGCGCTCCCGCCGAGGCGGCCGGAGCGGCGGCCCCCTCGCGGTGGGTCGACCATTACCGGCCCGGCGACGCGGCCGACGCGCTCCCCGGCCTTCCCGCCTCCGTCTCCGAGGGGATGCCCGACGAGCGCGCGATGAACGCGGCCGCGCCGGGCGCCGCGGCCGCCATGCCGGCCGGCGTGATGCATGGGGCGGCTCCCGATCGCACGGTTCTCCCCAACGGGCTCACGCTGATCGTGCGGAACAATCCGGCCAATCCCACCATTTCCCTCCAGGGACTGGTCAAGGCGGGCGGTATCTACGATCCGCCGGATCGGAGCGGGCTGGCGGGATTCACCGCCGCGATGCTCGATCAGGGAACGGCGAAGCGCACGGCCCTCCAGACCGCGGAGACGATCGAGGGCGCGGGCGCGCACCTCTCGTTCGACGGCGGATCCGAGACGGTTTCGATCTCGGCGACGATGCTCTCCGCCGATCTTCCGACGGTGCTCGACGTGATCGCCGACGCCCTCCAGCATCCCGCCTTCCCCGCGGACAAGATGGAGAAGATCCGGGCGGAGCGCATCACCGACTTCCAGGTCGCCGAGAACTCGACGGCCAGCGTGGCGGCGCGCCGGGCGAACGGCCTCCTGTATCCCGAGGGGCACCCCTACCACGTGAACCCGATGGGCACCGACACCACGCTCCGCGCGATCACCCGCGAGGACCTGGCGTCGTTCCACCGGAGCCACTACGGCCCCAACAACACGATTCTCGTCCTGGTCGGCGACGTCGACACCAAGCGCGCGGCGGAGCTGGTTCGCGCCGCCTTCGGCGGCTGGTCCAAGCTGGATCCCGCGCCGCCCTTCCAGGTACCCAAGGCGGAAGCGCCGGCGACGACGCTGGAGCTGCGCGTGCCGATGAAAGGCAAGTCGCAGACCGACGTCGTCTACGCGGTCCCCGGCATCCCCCGCACGGCGCCCGACTACGACGCGGCGATGGTGATGAACTACATCCTCGGCGGCGGCTCGCTCTCCAGCCGTCTCATGAACAGCCTGCGCGACGAGCAGGGGCTGGTGTACGGGGTCTACTCCTCGTTCGCGGCCGGGATCGGCGCGGGCCCGCTCTCGATCCGGGCCGGGACGAATCCCGCGAACGCCGATCGGGCGGTCGCGAGCATCCTCGAGCAGGTGCGCCGCATGGCGGAGCAGGGGCCGACCGACGCGGAGATGGAGGACGCGAAGGACTATCTGACCGGGGTGTTCCCGGTGCGTCTCGAGACCAACGCCGGCGTCGCCTCGCAGCTCGTGGCGGCGGAGGTGTACGGACTGGGGCTGGACTACATCGAGCGCTACACCTCGATCGTGCGCGGCGTGACGCGCGAGGCGGCCGCCGCGGCGGCGCGCGCCTACCTGCGCCCCGCGACGGGATACGCCCTGGTCGTGGCGGGGTCGGTCGCGGCCCCGGGGAGCGCCGTTGGTCCCTGAGAGCCGCCCGAGCTATGCGGCCCGCCGCCAGGTCGGCGCCTCGAGCGCGGCCGCGCTCGCCGCGCTGACTCTGCTCGCGCTCGCCCTGACGGCGGTCGCGCCGCGCGACGCCGAGGCCAGGCGGCGCCTCGTTCCCCGCCAGCACAAGACACTGCAGGCGGCGATCGACGCCGCGGCGCCGGGCGACACGATCCGGGTCGCCCCCGGCGTCTACCCGGGTCCCTTCAGCGTCACGAAGCCCCTCGCGCTCGTCGGGGAGAGCGGCGCCGAGAAGACGATCCTCGACGGAAGGGACAGCGTTCGGGTCCTGCGCATCGAGGGGACGTCCGGCGTGACCGTCACGGGCTTCACGATCCGGCGCGGCCACTCGAACAGCGGAGGCGGCATCTACTGCCTGCGCGACAGCACCGTCCAGATCGCCGAGTGCGCGTTCACGGGCAACTGGGAGTCGGCGATCTCGATCTGGGATTCGCAGGGGGTCGCCGTCAGCGGCTGCACGCTGCGGGAGAACAAGGGGAGCGCCATCGACGCCAACAACTCGGTGATCGCGGTCTTCGAGTCGAAGTTCTACGACAACGAAGGGCACGAAGGCGGCGCCATCTCGCTGAGCCGGACCCGCCTCCTCGTTCCCCTCCGCAACATCGTGTTCGAGCGGAACCGGGCGGTCGGTTCCATCGGCGGAGCCCTCTGCGTCGCGGATACGAGCCAGGGAAGCGTCGCGAACTGCTCCTTCAAGGAGAACAGCTCGGACGTCGCGGGCGGCGCGTTGGGCATCACGGGCGGCTCGACCTTCAACATCTCCCGAACCAGCTTCGAGAAGAATCAGGCCGGAGCGGGCGGCGCGGTGCAGTGCGATCACTCGCGCATGAACATGGGCCTCTGCCTCTTCAACCAGAATTCGTCCTTGGCGTTCGGCGCGGCCCTGGGGATCGGGGGACGCGGCATGAACAACATCAATCCCACGCTCCAGAGCAACACGTTCTTCGAGAACCATGTCAAGGGAGACGGCGCCACCCTCTTCTTCACCGACGTCTCTCCCGAGGTGCGCAAAAACATCTTCGTGGTGGATCATGGTCAGCGCGCCGTGACGGGGCTGCAGACGTCTCCTCGATATGACTGCAACCTCATCTGGGATCCGTCCGGAGGGGCCATTGGCGCGCTCCCCTCCGTCAACACATGGGTCGGGGACCCGCTCTTCTGCGACGCGGAGCACGGCAACTTCGCCCTCCGCGATCTGTCGCCCGCGCTCCGCGCGCCGTGTGGTCCGATCGGCGCGTTCATCGGTAAGGCGGGCTGCTCGTCATTCCGGCTCCAACCGGCCAACTAGTTCCCCCGTCCAAGGAAGGGCGGAACTTCGGCCGGTCCTCGCGGTAGACCGGAGTGAGGCGCGGCGCATCCCCATCCCTTTTTTCGATACGGAGGAACACGATGAGATTGCCTCGATTCATGCGGCCGGTCTGGAGCCTGGCGGCTCTCGGCCTGGCGCTCACGCTCCTGACCGCCCCGGTGGCGGCGAGGGCGGATGACGACGACGACGACAATGGCCGTCAGGGCACGGTCAAGATCTACGGGGGCGACGACGCGCAGGGCGGCTATCTGGGCGTGCAGGTCCAGGACGTGACCCGCGCGCTCCAGCGGGCGCGGAACCTCCCGACCGACGAAGGCGCCCTGGTCAGCCGCGTCGAGGACGAGAGCCCCGCGGACCAGGCGGGGGTCCGGCGCGGCGACGTGATCACGGAGGTGGACCGCGAGAAGATCGACAGCTCCCAGGACCTGATCAAGGTCGTGCGCGGGCTTTCGCCGGGCAGCCGGGCGCGGATCACGCTCTGGCGCTCGGGCTCCCTCCGTACGGTTACGGTGCAGCTTGGCGAGCGCCCCGCGGGGATGATGCCCGGGATGGGCATGCCGAACTTCCGGTTCCCCAGCGGCGACGACCATCCCATGCCGCCCCCGTCCCAGATGAACGACCGGGACGTCGAGCAGCAGATCCGGGATCTCCGGGATCAGCTCCGGGAGCTCCGGCAGGAGATTCAGTCGCTGCGGCGGGAAATGCAGCGTTCGAACGGGCGCGATGACGATCATGACAACGACCGCTCGCGCGATAAGGACAGCGAGGACGACGACTAGAGGCGGACGGCCCCAGACGCGAGGGGCCGTAAGGGACTGTACCGCATAAAGTTGACGCGGCGCGCGCCACCCGGGCGCGCCGCGTTTCTTCCATCCGGCTCAGATGCAACCACCCGGTAGACAGGATGGCAGGGACCATGCTATTATCTTGTCCAGTAGGGGCTTCCAA
>DATJEJ010000159.1:0-14956 GCA_035496795.1 Candidatus Omnitrophota bacterium | reverse complement strand
GAGCGACGTCACGATGATGTTGAACCGCTCGAACCACATCCCGACGTTGACGAAGATCGAGATCACGAACATCACCGGCAGGCTGCGCCGCAGCTTCCGGAACCAGAAGAGCTGCGGGATGATCACGTTGCAGGTGATCATCGTCCAGTACGCCCAGGCGAACGGCCCGGTCGCGCGATTCATGAACGTGAAGGACTCGAACTGGTTGCCGCTGTACATCGCCACGAAGAATTCGGTGGCGTACGCGTACCCCACCATCGAGCCGGTCACCAGGATGATCTTGTTCATGTTCTCGAGATGGTGGAGCGTGACGTACTCCTCGAGATGGAACACCTTCCGGAGGATCACGAGCAGCGTCACCACCATCGCGAATCCGGAGAAGATCGCCCCCGCCACGAAGTAGGGGGGAAAGATCGTCGTGTGCCAGCCCGGCAGGAGCGCGGTGGCGAAGTCGAAGGAGACGACGCTGTGCACCGAGAGCACGAGCGGCGTCGACAGGCCGGCCAGCATCATGTAGGCCCGCTCGTAGTGCTGCCAGTGCCGCTCCGACCCGCGCCATCCCAGGGAGAGCAGGCTGTAGATCCCCCGCTTCCAGCCGGAGGCCCGGTCGCGCAGCGTCGCGAGGTCCGGGATCAGTCCCGTGTACCAGAAGCAGAGCGAGATCGTGAGGTAGGTGCTGACCGCGAACACGTCCCAGACGAGCGGCGACCGGAAGTTGACCCACAGGTGGCGCCAGTTGGGATACGGCACCAGCCAGTAGGCGAACCAGGGTCGGCCGGTGTGGATGAGCGGGAAGAGACCCGCCGTCATGACCGCGAAGATCGTCATCGCCTCGGCCGAGCGGTTGATCGCCGTGCGCCAGCGCTGGCGGAAGAGGTGGAGGATCGCCGAGATGAGCGTGCCAGCGTGCCCGATGCCGATCCAGAAGACGAAGTTGGTGATGTAGACGCCCCACCCGACCGGGTGGTTGATGCCCAGAATCCCGAGCCCCTTGTTGATCTGGTAGGTGACCGTCGCGGCCATCCCCAGGAAGAGGAGCACCGAGATGCCGAAGAAGGTGAGCCAGAGCGGCCCCGGCTTCGTGTTGATCGGCGCGCTGATCTCCGCCGTCACGTCCCCGAGACTCTTCCCCGGATCGATGAGCGTGGGCTCGGCGAGCGGGAGCGCGGGTTCCGCGTGCGATGCGGACGCGCGCCGCTCTTCGCCGACGGCCAACGGGTTCACGCCGACTCCTCCTCGCGGTTTCGGACCTTGGTCATGTAGGCGATCGACGGCAGCGTGTTCAGATCCGCGAGAACGTGATAGCTCCGCTTGTTGCGCGTCATGTCCGCCACCCGGCTCTTCGGGTCGTTCTGGTCGCCGAACGTGATCGCGCCGGCCGGGCAGGTCTGCTGGCACGCCGTCACCACGTCCCCCTCCTGCATCGGAACGCCCAGGACTTTCGAGCGCTCCCGCGCGTCGCGGATCCGCTGGATGCAGAACGTGCACTTCTCCATGATCCCCTTGGTCCGCACCGTGACGTCGGGATTCAGGACCAGGCGGAGCGACTTCGGCTTGTCCGTGTAATCGAACCAGTTGAACCGGCGCACCTTGTAGGGGCAGTTGTTGGAGCAGTACCGCGTCCCGACGCACCGGTTATAGACCTGGATATTCAGCCCCTCGCTGGAGTGCACGGTGGCCAGCACCGGGCAGACCGTCTCGCAGGGCGCGTTCTCGCACTGCTGGCAGAGCATCGGCTGGTGCACCGTCTCCGGATCCTCCGCCGGTCCGGAGTAGTACCGGTCGATGCGCAGCCAGTGCATCTCGCGACCCTTCAACACGACGCTCTTCCCCACGGCCGGAACGTTGTTCTCGACCATGCAGGCGATCATGCAGGCGCTGCAGCCGGTGCAGGCGTTCAGGTCGATCGCCATGCCCCACTTGTGCCCCGGATACTTGTGCCGGGACCACATCGAGGGTAGGACCTCGCCTCCCTCGTTGCCCGCGCCGGGATCGCGCTGATACTCGGACAGGGTCGTCTCGTAGATGATCGGGCGCCCTTCCGTGTACTGGTGCCCCTGGACGCAGGCGATCGGGGCGACCGCTCCGGTGCGTGAAACGCGCACCGGGATCCCCGCGAGCCCGACCTGACCGCCCGTCGCTTCGGCCAGGGCGAAGGCGTTCTGCCCCACCCGGTCCCCGACCATGCCCGCGCCGGTCCGGCCGTATCCGATCATGATCGCGACGACGTCGTCGTGGAGGCCCGGCTGCACGTGCACCGGAATGTCGAATCGCGCGTGGCCCACATCCACGGTGACCACGTCCGCCTTCATCTCGTAGTCGCGCACGCCGAGCTGGCGGGCGCGGTGCGGCGAGATCGCGGCGAAGTTGTCCCAGCAGATCTTGGAGACCGGATCGGGCAGCTCCTGGAGCCACGCGTTGTTGGCGCTCCGTCCGTCGCCCAGCGTGGCCGAGGGATAGAGGACCAGCGTGAGCGCGCCGTTCTCCGGCGTCGCCGCGACGGGGAGCGACCCGCCCAGGCCGCCCGCGCGCGGCGAGCGCCCCGATGCGGTGCGATCGGCGTTCTCCTCGCGCGCGAGCACGCCGGTGCGGAGCGCGCCCTCCCAGAAGAGATCGAAGGGAGCCGCGGCGCCCGCCCCGGGATAGACCTGGGTGCGCCAGCGCTCGCGCAGGTACTCGTGATAGGTCCCGGCGGTCTCGGCGAGCGGCCCCCGTCCCAGGTAGCGCGCCCAGGCGAGCAGCGAATCCTGGAAGGAGCGCACGTCGTAGAGCGGCGCGATCGCGGGCTGCATAAGGGAGAGGACGCCCTGGCGCGGCTCGTGGTCGCCCCACGACTCGAGGTAATGCGTGCTCGGGGCGACGACGTCGGCGAGGCGCGCCGTCTCGTCGGCGCGGTCGGCCAGGCTGGCCACGAACGGAACGCGCTTCAACGCGTCGGCGAAACCCACCGCGGTCGGAAGCGAGTAGGCCGGATTCGTCCCGTAGACGATCAGCGCCTGGATCTCGCCGGCGCGCATCCGCTCGACCAGCCGGAGCATTTCCTCGCCCGAGCCAAGGACCGCGCCGGAGGCGCGGGAACCATCCACCGTGACCCCATCGTTTCCAAGCGCGCTGTTGATCAGGTTGACGGCGACTTGCAGAGCCACCGCATGGGCTGCCGGCGCCGCGTTCGGATCGGCCATCACCAGGCTCCGGCCGCGCGCCTGCGCCAGCTCGTCGGCGATCGAGGCGATGGTGCCCGAAGGAAGGTCGGCGGCCGCCTCGACGGATTCGGGCGTGTACCCGCCGCCGGAAGCGCCCCCGGCCCCCAGACGCGACGCCAGCGCCATCGCGAAGGGATAGAGCTGGTCGGGTCGGACGCGCACGCGACGGTCGGCGTTCGTGCCGGTCAGGGTGAGGATCGACTCCACCGCGATGACGCGCGACATCGAGCCCGACTCGGGACGGCGCCGCTTGGCGAAGTCGCGGCCCTGCTCCACCGTGTCGCCGAAGGTGCCGATCGGATCGGCGCCGAGCGTGACGAGCACGTCGGCGCGGTCGAGGCGGTAGCGCGGGAGCGAGCGATCGCCGTACGTGGCCTCGCCGGCCCGCGCGGCCGCGTCGTTCGACACCGCGTCGTAGGCGACGTGCTCCGCGGCCGGGAACGCGGTGACGAAGTCGTGGATCAGGGCGCGCGTCGTGGGACTGGCGACGGTGCCGGTCAGGAGCACCACGCGTCCGCCGCCGTCGCGCGCCTTGCGGAGCGCCATCGTGACGCGCTTGTCCACCGGGCCCCATCCCGCCGCCGACGTCTTCCCGGTGGCGCGATCCACCGTGACGGGACCGCGCAGCCGGTCGGGATCGTAGAGATTGATGACCGATGCCTGTCCGCGGGCGCACAGGGCGCCGCGGTTCGTCGGGTGATCCGGGTTGCCCTCCAGCTTGATCGGCCGCCCCTCGCGGGTCTTCACGAGGAGGCCGCACCCCGTGGGGCACTCGCCGCACGTCGAGGCGTAGTAGACGGGATTTCCCGGCTGCATGTCCTCGGGCGCCTTGACGTAGGGGAGGATCTTCTCCACCGGCTTCCGCGCGCACCCCGCGGCCAGGAACGCCGCTCCGGCGCCGGCCAGCTTCAGGAATTCGCGGCGGGAGGGCGCGGCCGGCTCTTCCGAGGGCGTCACGAACTCCTGCGCGCGGAGCTGTTCCACGCGCGGAGAGCCTTCGAGCTCCTCAATCGAGGCCCAGTGCTTCGGCGGCCGCTCGTCTACATGTGACATGTATTGCACTCCTGCGACGCGTTGTTCTGGCGGTGGCAGTTGATGCACCACCCCATCTTGAGCGAGGCAACCTGGCGGACCTCGTCCATCGTCTGGACCTCCCCGTGGCACTTCTGGCAGGCAAACCCCTTGGCCACGTGCCAGCGATGGCTGAAATAGACGTAGTCGGGGAGGCGGTGGATCCGGATCCAGGGGACAGGCTTGTCCGCCTGATAGAGCGCCGTGAGCTGCTGGATCGCCGGGCGGTCCGTGCGCACCACGTTATGGCAGTTCATGCAGACGTTCATGGTCGGCACGGTGGCGTGGCGGGAGCGCTCGGCGTTCGAATGGCAGTAAAGGCAGGGGATCTTGCGCGTGCCGGCGTGAAGCTTGTGGCTGAAGGCGATGGGCTGCTTGGGCATGTAGCCCACGTTCGTGAACGAGTCGAAGAACGCCCACGCGCCCACGGCCAGGAGCACCAGAATGAGAAGCGGGATTAGCCTTCTAGAGCTCTGATCGCTCACGAATCCTGACGTGCCTTCCGTGACCGGTTACGTGTGAAGTAGCGTCGGTTCTGGATTCGAACAGGACAGTGTCACCAACAATTGGAGCATGCTCGCAAAGTTTGTGAATAGTGTCACCAACTTTTGCCGAGGTCAAGCCCATACCGTCAGATAGAAGATCCCGAAGACCACGCTCCCGAGGGCCGCGACGACCGAGATCCAGGAAGCGCCGAGCCGCGCCCCCGCCCCGAACCGCGCGGGCAGGGCCATGAGGCTGGTGATGCCCATCATGCCGCCGATCGCCCCCGCCCCGAAGAGCAGGATGTAGGCGAGCGCCGCCGCGCGCGAGGGGATCGTCGCCAGCACGGCGATCGCGAGCGCGCCGATAACCAGGAGTCCGATCACGAAGAGCGAGAGCGAGTGCCCGGCGCCCCAGGCGCCGCCCAGGAGCGCCGCGCGGCCGATGCTCCGCTCGCGCGTGACGATGGTGCTCATCGCGACGAGGTGATCGGCGTCCAGCACGTGCCTCATGCCCAGCGCAAGTCCCAGCAGCAAAGGGGCGGCGGGCAACATTCGCGGAACAATAAGCGCGAGGGGCGGGGGTGCCAAGGGGTTTCGAACCCGGCCCGCCGGGGGCGGTTCTCCCCTGCCGTTGTTGCCGCTTCGGGAGCGTCTCTTTATACTCGCCGCCTCGTGGCACCCTCGACGACTCGCCCCGATTCGCGCTCGCTCGACCTGCGGGCCCTGCTGTCCGGTCCGGATTCCACGGCGGAGGCGCGGCACGGGAGTTCCTCCTTGGTGACCCCCGCTCTCCTGGGGCGCGCCGAGACGGGCGGACACCTCGACCTGCCGGCCCTGTTCGAGAAACTGCGCTCCGGCGGCCCCGCCTTCGCCTGGTTCTCTCCCGAAGGCGACGTGGTCGCGGGATTCGGCGCCGTCGCCCGGTTCACCGGCTCGGGGCCGGGACGCTTCCAGGCCGCCAGGGCCTGGCTCGACGCCCTCTCCCGCTCCGTATCCGGAGACGGAGGCGAAGCGCCTCCCCTGCTGGCGGTCGGCGGATTCTCCTTCGCCGAGGGCGCGGCGGGCTCCCCGGCCGGGTTCGGCGACGCCTCCTTCTTCATCCCGGCCGAAGTCTGGACGTCGGGAACGCCGGGACGCGCGCGATGGCGCCGCGTCGATGCGGAGTCCGACACGCCACGGCCGCCGGCGCCGCTCCTGCGCCCCCGACTTCGAGAATGGTCCGAGCGCGAGTGGTCGGAGGGGGTGCGCGCGGTCCTCGAGCGGATCGAAGCGGGAACCCTGGAGAAGGCCGTCCTCGCGCGCGCCGTCGAGATCGAGGAGCCCGACGCGATCGACCCGGCGCGCGTGCTGGAGCGCCTCGTGTCCGCCAACGCCGCGTGCTACCGCTTCTTCATGCGCCCCGCTTCCGATGCCGCGTTCGTGGGCGCAAGCCCCGAGCGGCTGGTCGCGCGCCGGGAGCACGAGGCGATCTCCGATGCCGTCGCGGGCACCGCGGCCGGAGCCGGGCTGCTGGAGTCGGGCAAGGACCGGAGCGAGCACGCCGTCGTGGTGCGCCACATCGTCGAGGCGCTGGCGCCCCTCTGCGACGGCGTGGAGGCCGAGCCCGAGCCCACGCTGCAGCGCCACCGCCATCTCGCGCACTTGAAGACGCGCATCGCCGGACGCGCGCGCCCGGGAGCGCACGTGCTCGACTTCGTGGAGCGCGTACACCCCACGCCGGCCGTCGCCGGCTCGCCTCGCGACGCGGCGCTGGAGCTGATCCGCGCGCTGGAGCCCAGCCATCGCGGCTGGTACGCGGGCGCCGTCGGCTGGATGCGCGGCGACGGGCTGGGCGATTTCACCGTGGGCATCCGCTCGGCGATGATCCATGAGCGCCGGGCGCTCCTCTTCGCGGGAGCGGGAATCGTCGCGGGGTCCGACCCCGCGTCGGAATGGGCCGAGACCGAAGTGAAGCTCTCGGTCGCGCGGGAGGCGATCGCCGATGCGGGGCGTTGAGAAGGACCGCCCCGGCGCCGCCGCTCCGCGGAAGGCCGCGGCCGATCCGGCCGGGACCGGAGCGCTGAACCTGCGCTGGGCCGAAGCCTTCGCACACGCGCTCGCCGAGGCGGGCGTGACCGACGCGGTCGTCGCGCCGGGATCGCGCTCGGCGCCGCTCGCCCTGGCCCTCCACGCGGCACCGCTCCGCACCCACATCGCGCTGGACGAGCGCGCCGGCGCGTTCTTCGCGCTCGGGCTGGCCAAGGCCTCCCGGCGCCCGGCCGCGGTCCTCTGCACCTCCGGCACCGCGGCCGCCAACTTCCATCCGGCGATCCTCGAAGCCCGCCACGCGCGGGTGCCGCTGATCGCGCTGACGGCCGACCGGCCGCCCGAGCTGCGCGACGCGGGGGCCCCGCAGACCGTGGATCAGATCAAGCTCTACGGCGACGCGGTGCTCTGGTTCTGCGAGGTGGGAGCCCCCGAGGCCGGCGCCGACCTCCTGCGCTACGTCGCGTCGCTCGGCGCGCGCGCGGCCGCGGCGGCATGGGGTCCGCCCGCCGGTCCGGTCCACTTGAACTTCGCGTTCCGCGAGCCGCTGCTTCCCGGAGCGGGCGAGGCGAACGCCGCGGCCCGCACCCCGGCACGAGAGACCGAGCCCGGACCCGATCCGCGCGACCACGAAGGGCCGCTCCCCTCGGCGCGCGCGGTCGAGCGCTGCGTCCGCCTCCTCCGAGCGCGCCGGCGCGGGCTGATCGTCTGCGGCCCGGACGACGACGGAGCCGAAGCGGCCGGTGCGGTGCACGCGCTGGCGGAGGCCACCGGCTATCCGATCCTCGCCGATCCCCTGTCGGGAATCCGCTTCGGCGCGAACGATCGCGCGCGCGTGCTGGGCGCCTACGACGCCTTCCTGCGCGCGCCCTCCTTCGCGGCCGTCGAGGCCCCCGAGGCGTTCGTCCACTTCGGCGCGGCACCCACGTCCAAGGCGCTCGCGCGCTATGCCGACCGCTTCCCCGCCGCCGCGCGGATCGCGGTCGATCCGGCGGGGGCGCTTCGCGATCCGTCGCGCCGCGCGCGCGAGGTGGTCCGCGCCGCGCCCGCGCCGTTCGCGCGCGCGCTGGCCGACGCCCTCGTCCGCGTCGCCGAGCCGCTCCCCTCCTGGGGCACCCGCTTCCAGGCGGCCGATCGCGCGGCGGCCGGGGCGCTCGCGAAGGGCCTCGCGCGGGACGGCGACACGATCACCGAAGCCGGGCTCTTCCCCGCGCTCGTGCCCACGCTCCCGGAGGGCTCGCTCCTCTTCGCCGGAAACAGCATGCCGGTCCGGGACCTGGACGCGTTCGTGCCGGGAGATGGAGGCGCGCGCGCGTTGCGCGTGCTCGGCAACCGCGGGGTGAATGGGATCGACGGGGTGCTCTCGACCGCGCTCGGGGCCAGCGCCGCCGCCGGCGCTCCCGCGCTCGTCGTGCTGGGCGACCTCTCCTTCCATCACGATCTGAACGGACTGGCCGCGCTCCGCGAGGGACACGCCCGGGCCGTGATCGTCGTCGTGAACAACGATGGCGGCGGCATCTTCTCCATGCTGCCGGTCGCGGAGCACGGCGAGGTGTTCGAGCGCTACTTCGGCACGCCCCACGGCCTGGACTTCGAGCACGCGGCGGCCCTCTACGGCATCTCCTATGCGCGCCCGGCGGGCCTCGCGGCGCTGGCCGCGCGAGCCGGCGAAGCGCTCCGGGCGGGCGAGAGCCTGGTCCTCGAAGTTCGGTCCGACCGCGCGGCCGGCGCGGCGCACCGAAGGGCGCTCCTCGACGCGGCGGTGCGCGCGGTGGAGGCTACCCCGTGAGCGGAAGCCGCCTCTGCGTGGAGCGGGGACTCCGCTATCACTTCCGCCTCTGGGGCTCGCCCCGGGTACAGGCCCCCGCGGCCGTCTTCCTGCACGGCTTCGCGGGATCCTCGCGCGATTGGGAGCGCTTCGGCGAAGCGGTCGACCGGCTGGGGCTCCGCGCCATGGCGATCGACCTCCCCGGCCACGGCGACACCGAGTGCCCCTCCGACCCCGAGCGTTTCACCGTGGAGGAGATCGCGCGCGACCTGAACGCGCTCCTCGACCTCACCGGGATCGCCGAGGCGCACTGGGTCGGCTACTCGATGGGCGGGCGGATCGCCCTCGAAGCCGCGGCCCGCTACCCCGCTCGCGCGCGGTCGATCCTGGCCGAGAGCGCCTCGCCGGCCATCGCCTCGGAGACCGAGCGCGCCGCGCGCCGCGCATCGGACGAAGCGCTCGCGCGCGAGATCCTGACCCGCGGCATCGAGTGGTTCGCCGAGCACTGGGCCGCGCAGCCGATCTTCGAGACGCAGGCGACCCTTTCCGAGCGCACGCGCGCCGCCGTGCAGGAGGCGAGACTCCGCAACAACCCCGCCGGGCTCGCCGGTTCCTTGCGCGGAGCGGGACAGGGAGCGCAGCCCTACCTGGGGCCGCTCCTCGCGAACCTGCACTGCCCCGCGCTCTTCGTCACGGGCTCGCTGGATACGAAGTACGGCGCCCACGCCGAGGCGATGGCCGCCACCGTCCCGGGCGCGCGCCATCTCGTCGTCCCCGCCGCGGGGCACAACGTCCACCTCGAGCGGCCCGACGCGTTCGAACGGGCCCTGGTGGAGCATCTCGTACCCTTCGCGAGCGCGGCCAAGACAGGGGCCCGCTCGACCCTCTGAGCCAGGAGCACGCCATGCCCGTCGCCGCCGCACTCGCCTGGAAGACGGCGAGAGACTTCACCGACATCCTGTACGAGAAGGCGGAGGGGATCGCCAAGATCACCATCAACCGCCCCGACGTCCGGAACGCGTTCCGTCCCCTCACGGTGCGCGAGATGGGTCAGGCGTTCGAGGCCGCCCGCGAAGATCCCGAGGTGGGCGTCGTCATCCTGACCGGTGCCGGCGACGAAGCGTTCTGCTCGGGCGGAGACCAGCGCGTGCGCGGCGACCAGGGCTACGTGGGCGACGACCAGGTGCCGCGCCTGAACGTGCTCGACCTGCAGCGACAGATCCGCACGCTGCCGAAGCCGGTGGTCGCGATGGTGGCGGGCTACGCCGTGGGCGGCGGCCACGTGCTCCACGTGGTGTGCGACCTCACGATCGCCGCCGACAACGCGAAGTTCGGCCAGACCGGTCCCAAGGTGGGCTCGTTCGACGGCGGGTTCGGCTCCTCCTACCTGGCGCGCATCGTGGGCCAGAAGCGGGCGCGCGAGATCTGGTTCCTGTGCCGCCAGTACGACGCGAAGCAGGCGCTCGCGATGGGGCTGATCAACGCGGTCGTGCCTCTGGACCGGCTGGAAGAGGAGACGGTGCAGTGGTGCCGCGAGATGCTGGCGATGAGCCCGCTCGCGCTTCGCTGCATCAAGTCCGCGATGAACGCCGACTGCGACGGGCAGACGGGGCTTCAAGAGCTGGCGGGCAACGCGACCCTTCTCTTCTACATGAGCGAGGAGGCGCAGGAGGGGCGGAATGCCTACCTCGAGCGCCGGAAGCCCGACTTCTCGCGGTTCCGGCGGCTGCCATAGCCGTGCCCGCGCCGGCTTCGGGCCGCGCCCGAGCCTGGCTTCACGCGCTGCGTCTCCCCACCCTGGCCGCCGCCATCGTCCCCGTGCTCGTGGGCACCGCCGTCGCCGCGCGCCAGGGGTTCTTCCGCCCCGGCCCCGCGTTCGCCGCCCTCGTCGGAGCCCTCTTCATCCAGGTGGGGACCAATTTCGCCAACGATCTCTACGACCATGAAAAGGGCGCCGACCACGGGGGGCGGGTCGGCTTCACGCGCGTGCTGGCGGCGGGATGGCTCACCCCCGCCGACGTGCGGGGCGCCATGCTCGCGGCGTTCGGCGTGGCGACCCTCGCGGGCCTCTACCTCGCGTTCGCCGCGGGATGGCCGGTCGTCGTGATCGGGATCGCCTCGATCGCGGCGGGCGTCGGCTACACCGCGGGGCGCTGGGCCCTCGGCTACCACGGCCTCGGGGATATCGCCGTCTTCCTCTTCTTCGGCGTGATCGCGGTGGCGGGCACCTACTACGTGCAGGCGCGCGCCGTCTCGCCGCTCGCCCTGGCCGCGGCGCTCCCGGTGGGGGCGCTCTGCACCAACATCCTCGTCGTGAACAACGTGCGCGACGTCGAGGCCGACCGCACGACCGGCAAGCGGACGCTGGCGGTGATCTTCGGCCGCGGCGCCGCGGTCGCGGAGTACGCGCTGCTCCTTCTCGTGGCCTATGTCCTGCCGGTGCTCCTCTGGCGCGGCGGCGAGCTGGGACCCGCCGCGCTCCTGCCCCTCCTCACGCTGCCGCTCGCGCTCGCGCTGCTCCGGGTCGTGGCGACGCGCCGGGACGGCCCCTCGCTGAACGGCGCCCTGGTCCGGACGGCGCGGCTCCACGTGCTCTTCGGATCGCTGTTCGCGATCGGGATGCTCGCGACGTGAAGATCGAGTCGGTGCGGCTTCTTCCCTACCGGCTGCGGCTTCGCGATCCGTGGTCCACGGCGGAGGGCCCCGTCACGGAGCGCGAGGGGGTCCTGATCGCGCTGGAGGATTCCCATGGCCGGATCGGGCTTGGCGACGCGGCGCCCCTCCCCGGCTTCGGCCTCGAGACTCTGGGCTCGTGCACGGCGGCGCTACGCGGTGCGGCGCGGCGCCTGGTCGGTCTCCCCGAGGAGTCCTATCTCGAGGGCGCCGCCAACCTGACCCACCTGGCACCCGTGGCGGCCACGCCCGCGGCGCGCCACGCGGTCGACCTCGCGCTGCACGACCTGGCCGCCCGCGCGGCCGATCGCTCGATCGCAGCACTCCTGGGCGGCGCCGCCGCGCTGGACGCCGTGCCCGCGAACGCCGTCGTGCCCCGGGTGGCGCCGGAGCGCGCCGCGGCGCTCGCGCGCGAAGCCGTGGAGGCCGGCGCGCGCGTTCTCAAGCTGAAGGTGGGCGGCGCCCCGCTCGCCGAGGATCTCGCCCGCGTGCGCTCGGTGCGCCAGGCGGTCGGCGGCGACATCGCGATCCGCGTCGACGCGAACCAGGCGTGGAGCGAAGAGGAGGCGCTGGCCGCCATGGCGGCGCTCCGCGTCTACGAGATCGAGTACGTCGAGCAGCCGGTCCACGCGACGAATCTGCGGGCCCTGGCCAGGCTCCGCCGCGAGGGGGGCGTGACGGTGGCCGCGGACGAGTCGGTCACCGACCTCCGCGCCGCGCGACGCCTGCTCGACGCCGGAGCCGCCGACGTCCTCGTGCTGAAGCCCATGGTCCTGGGAGGGCTGTACGCCTCGCGCCAGATCGCGTCGCTCGCGGCCGAGCGCGGCGTGCGCGTGGTCGTGACGTCGCTCGTCGAGAGCGCCGTGGGACGGACCGGCGCGCTCCACCTGGCCGCATCGCTGGGGCCGGCACCGCACGCGCACGGCGTGGCGACCGGAAGCGCTCTCGCCGAAGACGTGGCCGACGCGCCCCGCATGGAGCGCGGCATGCTGCGCCTTCCGGCCGGGCCGGGGCTTGGCATCGCGATGGATCCGGCGCGGTGGAAGGATGCCGCGCTGGTGGAGGCCGCGTGATCGTTCCCTATCCGCCGCCCCTACCGGAGGCCGAGCGCGAGCCGAGCCGGATCGGAACGACGCACGATCCGGTCCGCTTCTGGGGGTCGGTGCGGCCCGATCGCGTGGCCCTCAAGAGCGCTCAATCGGTCTGGACCTACGGCGACCTCGACCGCGCGGTCTGGTCGGCGGCCGACGCGCTCCTCGAACGCGGACTGGGCTCCGGCGAGCACATCGCGCTCGAGTTCGAGCCGGAGGACGCGATCGCCTTCGCGGTCGCCTTCCACGCCGTGCAGCGGATCGGATCCCTGCCCGTGCTGATCGGGACGGCGGGCACCGAGGACGAGCGGCAGGCGATGCGCGAGCGCGCGCAGGTCGAGTACCGGTTGAACGCGGGGGATCTGGATATTCCGATGCTGTACCCGCCGGAGGCGGGGGAGGAGCAGGCGAAGGGGGCTTCTGCAGAGCGCTCGAAGGAACCTTCGCGGCGAAAGAACAGGGGTTCGGGCGGCTCCGAGCCGCCCGTTCATCATGATGTCTTCTTGGATCGCAGACTCGACGCTCCCGCCGCGGTGCTCTTCACGTCCGGCACCTCGGGCGAGCCGCGCGCCGCGGTGCTCACGCACGGTAATTTCCTCTGGAGCGCGCTCGCCTCGGCGCGGAACCTGGGCGTGCGCGACGAGGATCTCTGGCTCTGCTGCATGCCGCTCCATCACGTGGGCGGCCTCTCGATCTTGATCCGCACGGCGATGACCGGCACCGCCGCGCTCCTCCACGACCATTTCGACGCGGAGGCCGTGAGCCGCACGCTCGACGAGGACGGCGTCACGCTGGTTTCGCTGGTCCCCACGATGCTCTCGAGGCTCCTCGACGTACGCAAGGGACGGCACTTCCCGTCCTCCTTGCGCGCCGCGCTCATCGGCGGAGGACCGGCCGAGCCCTCGCTCTTCGCGTCGGCCGCGAAGCTGGACCTGCGCGCGCTCCCGACCTACGGCCTGACCGAAGCGGCCTCGCAGGTCACGACGCTCCCGCTTCGCGAGTGGCCCCGCGGAACCGGCTCGTCGGGGCGGCCCCTTCCCTTCATCGGCGTGGAGATCCGAGACGGGGCGGACCGCCCCGCCGGCCCGGGCGTCGAGGGAGAGATCGTCGTGAGCGGACCGACCGTCATGGCCGGCTATCTCGGCGATCCCGCCGCCACCGAGGGGGCGCTCCGGCGCCGGCGGCTTCGCACCGGCGACGTCGGAATGTGGGACGAGGAGGGGCGGCTCGTGGTGCTGGACCGGCGCGCCGACCGCATCGTCACCGGCGGCGAGAACGTATCCCCCGAAGAGGTGGAGCGCGCGATCGCCTCGCACCCCTCCGTGCGCGCGGCCTGCGTCGTGGGGGTTCCCTCGCGGGAGTGGGGTCAGGAGGTGGCGGTCGCGGTCGAGCCGAAGACGGGTCGCACGGTCACCCTCGAGGCCGTGCGCGAGCACGCGCGCGCGTCGCTCTCCGGCTTCAAGCTGCCGCGGCGCTTCCTGGTGCTGCCGTCCTTGCCGCGGTCTTCGTCGGGAAAGCTACTTCGGCGGGTGGTGCGCGACCGGTTCCTGGACGAGATGGCGAAGCAGAAACACCCGTAGCTCCTCGGGGATCGGAATCGGGCGCATCGTCTCGCGCGCGACGAAGGCGTGCACCGTTTTCGCCGTCGCGCGCAGATCGCCATCCCCCCGCGGACCCGTGACGCGATAGGCCAGGTGGAAGGACGCGCGCCCCACGTGCGTCACGTCCACGCGCACGTCCACGCGCTCGCCGTGCCGGAGCGGCGCCCTGTAGTCCGCCTCGCTGTGCGCGATCGGGATCAGGAAGTCGGCACCCGAGAAGATCCACGCGCGGTCCACCCCCGCCGCGGCCCACAGCTCCTCGTACGCCTGGTGGCAGTAGTCGTAGATGCGGCCGAAGAAGAGAACGCCGGCGGCGTCCACGTCCTGGAAGCGCACCGGCAGGGACGCGCGCACGCTCATCCGCGCTCCCCGACGTAGACGTACGCCACGCCGCCCGTGAGAGAGAGCGCGCGCACATCCCGGAACAGCCCCGTGCTCCGCATGAGCGCTGTGAACGCCTCGCCCGCCGGGAAGCTCGACGCCGTGCGGTCGAGATATTCGTACGCCGCCCGCCGGCCGCTGATCCAGCCGCCCAGCCGCGGCAGCACGGCGCGGCTGTACCAGCGGAACAGGGGGCCGAACAGGGCGCCGCCGGGCTGGCCGAACTCGAGCACCACGACCCGGCCGCCGGGGCGCGCGACCCGCGCCATCTCACGGATCCCGCGCTCCGGGTCCTCGACGTTTCGGATCCCGAACGCCACCGAGACCACGTCGAAGGCGCCGTCGGCGTACGGAAGCGCGAGGAGGTCGGCGACCTCGAAGCGCACGGGGGCCCCGGCGCGGGCCGCCTTGGCCGGCCCCAGGGCGAGCATCTCCTCGCAGAAGTCGGCGCCGATCACCTCGCCCCCGGGGCCCACGGCGCGGCGGAATTCGATCGCGAGGTCGCCGGTGCCGGTCGCACAGTCGAGGACCCGGTCCCCGGGTTTGGCCCCGCTCGCGCGCACCGCGGCGCGGCGCCAGCGGTGGTGCATCCCCAGCGAGAGCACCTGGTTCGCGCGGTCGTAGGAGCGGGCGACCGAAGCGAACATGGAACGGACTT
>DATJEJ010000158.1:0-3988 GCA_035496795.1 Candidatus Omnitrophota bacterium | reverse complement strand
CGATGCGCGATCCCTTCCTGGGGACGGTGCGGCATAGTACCTGGCAGGGGCTGGACGCGGATCTGGGGGTGGGCGCGCGATGGTATGCGATGCTGCAGGGACAGCGGGAGTCGGGCGACGAGGGGGACGCGACGACCGGCTATGCGGGGCTTAGCTGGCGGTTCTAGCGCTGGCGCGCTGTAGCGGCGCCGTGGCCTGCATGGGCTGGGAGTTCCGGCCGCCTTCGGGCGGCCGGTATATGGGCGGCCGGATCATCCAAACGCCTCCGGATCCCACACTAGCCCTAGCTCCGAGGGGGGCGCCATGTAGCCCGCGAGCGCCGAGGAGGCGACCACGGCCGGGCTCGCCAGGTAGCCCTCGCCGCCCACGCCCATCCGGTTCTGCCAGTTCCGATTGAACGAGGTGATGGCGCGCTCCCCCGATTCCAGCGCGTCGGGGCCCTGGCCGAAGCAGGGGCCGCACCACGACTCGCGGATCTCCGCACCCGCCCCGCGCAGGACCTGCGCGATCGATTCCCCGCCCAGTCGCGGGTCGGGGTTTTCGATCTGCAGCTTCACCGTGCCGCTCCCCGGAAAGACGATGAACTCGTGCTTTCCCTTCACGCGGTCGATCCCCATCGCCCGCGCCCCGCGCAGGACGAGCGCCGCCGAGAGCAGGTCGTCGTAGCCCCCGTTGGTGCAGCTTCCGATCATCGCCTTCTGGAACGTGAGCCGCTCGGTCGCCACCTCTTCGGCGGGATAGGCGTTCCCGGGGCTGAACGGCTTGGCGATCATCGGGGCGACGCCAAAGAGGTCGAGCGTCTCGTCCATCTCGTACACGGCCTCCTCGCCGGGCGCGACCCTCGGGTAGCGCAGCTTGAACCCGCGATCCTGGAACCACTCGTCGGTCACGGAATCTTGCGGAAAGATCCCGTTCATCGCCTCCGCCTCGGCCATCATGTTCGCGATGGTGTTGCGGTAGGGAATCGGGAGCTGGCCGTCCTCGTCCTGGAACTCCACGCTCATCCCCTGCGACTGCTTGACACCCCACCCCGAGAGCAGCTTCAGCACGATGTCCTTGCCGCTCACCCAGGGCTGGAGCTTCCCGCGGAAGGCGACGCGACGCTGCTTCGCCACGGTGACGTACACGTAGCCCGTCGCCCAGCCGAAGCCGAGCGTGGTGCTTCCGACGCCAATTCCTACGGCGCCGTAGGCGCCATACGCGCGACTGTGCGAATCGGCGCCGGGATAGAACCCGCCGGGCACGATCAGTCCCTGCTCCGGAAAGTAGAAGTGGAAGATCCCGGTCCCCGGCGGTGCGTAGTACGGGGCCTTGATGCCGTGGTGGGCGGCGAACTCGCGCGAGATGCCGGTCTGCTTCTGATCGGCGTCCTTCCCCGTGAAGACGAAGTGGTCGTTCGCGATCGCCGCCAGGCGCGGAACCGCGGCGGCGTCCCCCACGATCTGGCGGAAGGTGTGGATGGCGAAGGGCGCCGTGCCGTCGGACGCGGGGAGGAGATCAGCGTAGGCCTGGATCGTGGCGCCCGGGCGCACGTCGGCGCTCTTGTCCACGCGGTGCGCCCAGAGGATCTGCTCGGTCGCGGTCATCCGGCTCGCGGTGATCGGATCGGGAAACTCGACCGCCGGCACGCGCCCGCGCGCCGGCGCGACCTCGCGGCGTCCCATGGCGAAGATGCCGCCGCTCTTTCGGATCTCGTCTTCCTTCGGGGTGAGCGCTTTCGGCTGGTAGTCCTTTCCCTTCGTCACGTTCCGGAGCGCGCGCGTCTCCACGTCGAACTCGAGCTCGTCGCCGTCGGCCGCGTCCTCCACCGCTTCCAGGCTCTGGACCACGTGCAGGCCCAGGTTGAGCGCGTTCCGCCGGAAAATATCCCCCATGTTCGCGCCGCAGACCACGACCATCTCGAGCCCCGCCTCCTCGGCGATCCCCTTGAGCCCGGCCGGCGACATCTCGCGCGAGGAGCCGATCGCGAAGCGGTCCCCCGCGATCAGGAACGTCTCCCCCGCGTGCACGCGCGCGCGGAAGTCGGGCATGACGTGGCGGAAGGCGCCCGCCTTCCACTTCTCGTCCAGGGTGGCGAGACTCTCCGAGACGCAGTCCTCGGCGGGGGTGATCTGGTCGGTATCGATCGCGTCGCGCTTCTTTCCGGGGCGCTTGGGGTCCCAGAGGATCAGCGCCTTGCCGCGAATCTTCCGCGTGACGGCGGTCAGGTGCATGGGGTCAGTGTAGCGCGCGCGGGCGAGCGCGCGCCACGGCATCTCTAGCGGAGGTCGCTGACGAGGAACAGGTCGTTGACGTACTGGCCGAACGAGGCGAGGTATCGCTCCCCGTCCGGAGTGAACAGAACCGAAATGAACGAGTCGGTTCCGTTCCGCGTGACCGGCTCGATCTCGAACCACGGCTCGCGCTGCCCCGATTCGATATCGACGCGTGCGACCGGACAGGGAACGACTCCCCGCCGGAAGCTGTAGATGTGCCTTCCGTCTTCCGTGAATTGGGACGGGCGCTCGTCCGACTCGAGGCCGGGGACGGCCCGCGAGGGCCCGCCGTCCACGGGGAACAGGGCGAACGTGCCGTCCGCCCGGCTCGCGAGAACGGCGCTTCCATCGGGGGTGGGCCTTGCATGGCGAACCGTGATCGGCTCGCGCGTGATGCGCTGCAAACCCCCGGACTCCAGATCCAGCCGATAGAGCGCGGCCTCCTGACCCGGTTCGTGGCCGACGATCACGGCCGTGCGCCCGTCGGGAAACGGCCGGCCGAAATGAGTGACGACGCCCCCGAGACGGATGCGCCGCGGCTCCCCGGCTCCCAGCGGGCAGATCCCGACGACGCGCTCGGAGTCGACGACCTCGATCGTCAGCGCATGCCGGCCGTCGGGCATGAAGCCCATCCCCACCCCTTCACCGATCCGGATGGCGGCCGATCCGTCCGTGCTCCGGACGTACACGGCCGCGCCGTGCATGACGCCGGGGCCGGTCTCGTCGAAGAGGGCCAGCGAGCCGTCCGCGGTGAGGTCCCGGGCCAGGCTCCAGTCCAGCCAGGAGAGCTCGACCGTGTCCGCGCCTGCCGCCGCGCGCGTGCCGGCCTGGAGTCTCAAGCGCGGCTTCATGCGCCCGATCAGGGCGTCGCCCGATTGCGAGAAGTCATAGAGCACGGGCCAGCCAAGGGTCTGGTAGACCACCCGCACGCCTCCCTCGAGCGTCACGGCGTAGATGAGTCCGGCCCCCTCGCCCTCCGCGGTGGCCGAGTACCAGATCTCGGTGCCGTCCGGCCTCCAGACGAGCGTGCCCGCGCTGTTGAGTCCGGTCACCAGGGTCCTCGTGGGGCGGCCCGGCTCCAGGACCTTCAGGTCTCCCGCGTTGTCCCCGGCGACCGGATGCTCGAAGAGGGCGACCTGCTTTCCGGATGGAGCGACCCGAATTCGGCTGAACCATCCGGACGTCTCGTGCACCACCGTCCCCAGCGGATACTCCACGCGGAAGCGCCCGTCCACGAGACGGATCGCGGCGAGCGAGCGCCCGCCGGGTCCCCAGTCGGCCATGAAGACGTCCTTGGCCAGCTCGCGAGGCACTCCGCCCAGCATGGAGACGCGCGCGAGCGTGTGCAGCTGGATGAAGCCGCCCATGTCGCGTGGGTTGAGACCGACCGCCAACTCGGCGGTCGACGAGACCGCGAGGAGCTCCGCGTTGCCCAGCTGCAGCGGCTGATAGTCCGGGTTGTCCGTTCGCGAAAGGAAGATCCGGGGCGTCTGCCCCTCCCAGGCGGCGCGATAGACGACCGTCACGCCGTCGGGCGCAAAGCGCGCCTCCGAGAGATAGCCCTCGCGGAAGGTGAGCTGGCGGATCTTGAGCGACAAGCCCGCGGTCGCGGCCCCCCCCGGCGCCCCCGCCGGCTTACGCGCGGAACCGGAGGCGGTGGCGAGGATCTCCAGCGCGTAGGCCAGGTCGCGCGCCGACTCGAACCGCGTCTCGGGACGCTTCTCGAGGCAGCG
>DATJEJ010000157.1:0-7012 GCA_035496795.1 Candidatus Omnitrophota bacterium | reverse complement strand
CCGGACCCGTGCGTGTCAATCGGCGCACATGATACACGCGCTGCAGGACGGTGACGAGGGTCAAAAGGAAGAGGAGGCCGAGCACGCCGGGCATGAAGCGATGGCCCAGGAGCGCGCCCGCCATGAGCGCCAGGAGACGCTCCGGGCGCTCCATGATGCCGACCTTGCACTCCAGTCCCAGCCCCTCGGCGCGCGCGCGTGTGTAGGAGACGAGCAGCGACAGGACCAGCGTGGCCAGGGCGAGCACGGCCAGGGTCTGCGCGTCCGGATCGCCGAACGAACCGTCGACGGTGCTCGAGCGGATCCAGACCGCTCCGCCCGAGGCGCGCGTGAAGTAGTAGGTGGCCAGCCCGCCGAACAGCGCCCCCTCGCCCAGGCGGTCGAGCGTGGAATCGAGAAAGGCCCCGAAGGGGCTCGCCGCGCCGCGCAGGCGCGCGACGTCGCCGTCCAGCATGTCGCAGAGTCCCGTGATCGCGAGGATGAACGCCGCCGCGAGGAAGGCGCCGCGCGCGAAGAGGAGCGCGGCCAGAAGCGAGAACGCGAGGCCCGCCACCGTGATCGCGTCGGGCGTGACGCCGCGGCCGGCCAGCCAGCGGGCGATCGGATGGAACCAGGACCGGCTCGTGGTCTTCCAGGTCTCGTTCACGCGCGCTCCTCCTCTTCCTCCCCGCGATCCCGCGGCGCCCCTCCCACCACCAGCACGAACTCGCCGCGCGGCGGAGTCGATTCCACCCACGCCAACAGCTCGCGCAGCGTGCCGCGCCGCGTCTCCTCGAACTTCTTCGTCAGCTCGCGCGAGACCGAGGCGGGCCGGTCGCCCCACGCCTCCGCCAGATCGGCGAGCGCCGCCCGCAGGCGGTACGGCGACTCGAAGAAAATGAGGGTCCGCGGGTCGCCGCGCAACTCCTCGATCCGGGCCCGGCGCTTTCCCGGCTTGCGCGGCAGGAATCCCTCGAACGCGAAGCGGTCGGTGGGAAGCCCCGAAACCTCGAGCGCGCAGACCGCGCTGGAGGGGCCCGGGACGGGAACCACGTCGAGGCCCGCGGCCGCCGCGGCGCGCACCAGCGTGAAGGCCGGATCGGAGATCCCGGGCGAGCCCGCGTCGGAGACGATCGCGACCGAGGCGCCCTCGCCGAGCCGCGCGATCAGCTCGGGCGTGCGCGCGTCCTTGTTGTGGTCGTGATAGGAGACCATCGCCGTGCGGATGCCGAAGCGGTCGAGAAGTCCCTTGGTGTGCCGCGTGTCCTCGGCGGCGATCACGTCCACGGCGCCCAGCAGCCGCTGCGCGCGCGGCGAGAGATCCTCGACGTTTCCGATCGGCGTCCCGACCAGGTAGAGCGTGCCCGGAGAGGGCTCGGCGCCGGGACTCATCGCCGTGCGTCCGGCGCCGTCGCCGCGACCGGGGCCCGTCGCTTCATCGGGCGAGCGCCGCGCCGGCCGCGCTCCGCATCGCCCCGATCGCCCGCTCGAGCGCCGCGTCGTCCACGTCCAGGTGGGTGACCGCGCGGAAACAGCCCGGGCCGCCGAAGTCGAGCACCTTCACTCCCTCGGCTTCCAGCCGCTCCATGAAGCGGGGAAGCCGCGCCTCGCCGCCTTCCACCTCCGCGATGACGATGTTCGTCTCGACCCGCTCCGGATCGATGCGGAGTCCCGGCATCTCCGCGATCGCCAGGGCGAGCCGACGGGCCCGCGCGTGGTCTTCGGGCAGCCGCTCCCGATGGTGCCGGAGCGCATGGAGCGCGCCCGCGGCCACGATGCCGACCTGGCGCATCGCGCCGCCGAACAGCGCGCGCATCCGGCGCGCCTCGGCGATCTGCGCGGCGCTCCCGGACACGGCGGATCCCATCGGGGCCCCGAGCGCCTTGGAGAAGCAGGTCATCACCGTGTCCGCGCACGCGGCGTACTCGGCGGGCGCGATCCCGGTGGCGGCCGACGCGTTCCAGAGCCGCGCCCCGTCCATGTGCACGGGAAGCGAGGCCGCGCGCGCGGCCTGGCGCACGCCCTGAAGACGGGCGAGCGGATAGATCGCGCCGCCGCCCCAGTTCTGGGTCTGCTCCACGGAGACGAGGCCGATCGGCTCGGCCCCGGCCGGCGGGCGGGCGACGTGCTCGGGAGCGATCCTGCCGCGGTCGCCGTGCACGAAGCGGAAACGCCGGCCGAGCAGCTCGGTGATCGCGGCCCCCTCGTGGTAGACGAGATGGCTGTCCTGCTCGAGGAGGATGGCGTCGCCCCGCCGCGTGGAGGTGGCGACGGCGATCTCGTTCCCCATGCACCCGGTCGGAACGAAGACCGCGGCCTCCTTGCCAAGAAGCGCCGCGACTTCCTCTTCCAACCGGCGGACGGTCGGGTCGTCGCCGAAGACGTCGTCCCCCACCTCCGCCTCGCCCATGGCGCGGCGCATCGCGGCGGTCGGGCGGGTCACGGTGTCGCTCCGCAGGTCGACGTAAGCCGTTGTCAGATCGTCCTCGATTGGTTGAATCGGGGTGGGGCGGCTGCTAGTCTCAAAGGCACGAGCGCGAAACCTTTGCCGAATGGCTCAGTATAGGGGAGAGAGGTTCGCGCCCCAACCACACCGTTCCGAGGAGGAAATCGATGTTCCTGCCGTTCTGGGATCCGACGATGATTCTGCTGATCCCGGCGATGATCCTGGCCTTCTACGCGCAGTGGAAGGTGCAGTCGACGTACCGGAAGTTCAGCGAGATCGCTTCCGCGAGCGGCCGGAGCGGCCGCGAGATCGCGCAGCTGATCCTTCGCCAGAACGGCATCACGGACGTCGAAGTCGAGGAGGGCAACGGCTTTCTCTCGGACCACTACGATCCGCTGAGCAAGCGGGTCCGCCTCTCGCCGCACAACTATTCCGAGCCCTCCATCTCGGCGCTCGCCGTATCGGCGCACGAGGTGGGGCACGCGATCCAGCACGCGCAGGGCTATGCGCCGCTCAAGTTCCGGACGGCCATCTTCCCCCTCGCGAACATCGGCACCAGCCTCTCCTGGATCTTCATCATCGCGGGGCTTCTCTTCGCGCCCGGCTTCCAGGTGGCCGGCGTCAGCCTGCTCGACGTGGGGATCCTGCTCTTCTCCTTCGCGGTGGTCTTCCAGCTCGTCACGCTCCCCGTCGAGTTCGACGCGAGCCGGCGGGCGCTGGTGCAGCTGAACCAGCTGGGCCTGGTGTCCCCCGCGGAGCAGGACGGCGCCAAGCGGGTATTGAGCGCGGCGGCACTGACCTACGTGGCCGCGGCGGCCTCGGCCGTTCTCCAGCTCGTGCGGCTCCTGATCCTGCGCGACCGGCGCCACTGACCGGGCCACCGCGCGGCAGAGCCCCGGCGACCCAACGTCAAACGGGACGCGGCGATTCGCTCGCGTCCCGTTTCGTTTTCACGTCCGCTTCCGACGGGGCCCGGGCGGCCGGGCCGGCGTCAGGACTAGATTTGGGCGACGATATCCTTCAACTCCTTCGATACCTTGAAGACCGGCACACGCCGGGGAGGAACGGGCACCGACTCCCCGGTCCGGGGATTTCGCGCCAGACGCGATTTCCGATCCTTCACCTTGAAGGTCCCGAATCCGCGGATCTCGATGTGCTTCCCCGAAGCGAGAGCGCGGGAAACGGCTTCGAGGAACTCGTCGACCGTGTCCGCCACGTCTTTCTTCGTGAGGCCGGTACGCTCGGAGATCTCGTCTACGATATCTGCCTTGGTCATCAGCCCCTCCCTAAACCCGGGCCAGTCACGGACCTACGCCGCCCGTTCGCGCTGCGGACTATCGGACTGGGGGAAGAACGTGTCAAGGCTTTTTCCCGCTGGGGTTTCCGAGCCTCTTCCTCGAATGCAACGCTCGCGCTCGCTGCTGCACGGCCGCCCGCCTGTCCGCGGGGGGACCTCGCCAGCGTGCGAATCGCACCGGGGCTACCCTCTTACGCGGCAGCCACTTGAAGCCTCGTCCGAAACACCCGGAAGGGTCGCGCGTGGCACAGCGGTTGCCTAATTCGATAATCCCAAACGAATTCGGGAGCCAGGCAGCGCCGGTCACTGATTCCGCGTCCCCGGCCCAGCACCGACCGTGCGCTGCTCCCCCGGCTCCCGTTTCGTTTTTTCGCTCGTGACTCCCGTACGTCCACGTAGGCGGGTTCTTCTCTTCTTCATCGACGGGATCGGCGTCGGGCCGAGCGACACGGCCACGAACCCCCTCGCCGCGCCCCAGCGCCCCGTGCTCCGGCTGACCGACACCGACACGCCGCGCTCCTCAGCGGCGGGCGCTCCCGCCTTCGCCCAGGGCGTGGACGCCTCGATGGGCATCCCCGGACTCCCCCAGAGCGCGACGGGACAGACCGCGATCCTCACGGGCGTGAACGCGCCGGCCGCGATGGGGCGGCACGTCTCGGGCCTCCCCGGGCCGACCCTCCGGCGGATCCTGGCGGAGAGCTCGCTCTTGAAGGAGCTGGCCCAAAACGGATTCGACGCCACGTTCCTGAACGCGTTCGGACCGCGCTTCTTCGAGACCGAGCCGCCGCTTCGCCGTCTCTCGGCGACAACGCTGGCGACCCTGGCCGCGGGGGTGCCGCTCCGGAACTGGGAGGATCTGACGGAGGGGCGCGCGGTCGTGCACGACCTCACGCACTGGCGCATGCGCGACTACGGCTTCGATCTCCCGCGCCGCGAGCCGGAGGAGGCGGGCGCGATCATCGCCCGCGAGGCGATGCGGGCCGACTTCTCGCTGTTCGAATACTTCGAGACCGACCGCGCCGCGCACGCCATGGACCGCGCGGCCGCCGACCGCTGCCTGGACGACCTGAGCGCCGCGCTCGAGACGGTGCTGGCCCAGGCGGACCTTGGCGAGCTGCTGGTGCTGGTGGCGAGCGACCACGGCAACCTGGAAGACCTGCGCGTGAAGACGCACACGAAGAATCCGGCCTTCTTCGCGGCGTGGGGGGCATGGGACGGCCTCCCGGAGCCGCGAAGCCTGCTCGACATCGCTCCGCTGGTCCGGGAGGCCCTGGGTGTGACTCGACCGACTTCGTCGTAGCCGGTTCGCGCCGCAGCGCGGCGCGACCGGCGCTACTGCAGACGCTTGATGACGTGGTAGCCGAACGGGCTCGCCGTCTGATCGTAATCGGCGATCCCGATCTCACCCACCTGCAGCTTGAATCCCACGTTGCCGAAGGCGGGCACCATCGAGTCGCGGGAGTACTCGCCCTGGGCCGGCGGCACGCCGCTTCCGCTCATCTTGTAGATCCCCGGGGGGGAATCGTCCGTGTACTTCACCACGAGAGCGTCGAAATCCTCGCCCTTCTTCGCGCGCTCGAGAACCTCGTAGGCCAGCTTCTTCGCCTCGTCGCGGCTCCGGGTGATGTTCTTCCCCGGGACCGAGCCCGAGAAGCCGATGAGGCAGTGCTGCACGGTGATGTGCGCCGGCGTGGGCATCGTCGTGTTGCTCGGGGTCGGGGTCGGGGCCGCGGCCATGGGAGTCTCCTTCGCGGGCGGGGCGGTCGAGTCGCTGCTCACCGTCGCCGCCGAATGCTCGGTCTTGGCGCAGCCGAGCGCCGGGATGAGAAGCAGAGCGGCCAGGACGGCGGCGCGCGGCGGCGACGTGTGCTTGGGGTGAGTCATTCCAAAGCCTCCGAGAACGGGAACGCGAGCGGACGCGCCGCTCAGAAAATGAGGACCGCCGAGGCCAGGACCGTCGTGAATCCCTTGGCGGAGATGACGGCGGACTGGGTGACGTTGAACGTGCGGACGATTTCGCCCGAGATCTTGAACACCTGCTCCTTCTCGTCCCAGTTGGCATTCTCGTCGAACTCGACGCCGAGGGTCGAGGCGAGCATGGACGCCGCCATGTCCTCGGCGAAGTCGCCCGCCACCTCGTCGGTCTGTCCGTACGCGTGGTGCTCGCTCAGGTAGCCGTAGCGGTTCTTGTCGGCGGGCAGCGCGCAGCCGATCGAGGCCGCGATCAGGCGGCGCATCTCGTTCGACGCGATCCGCGCCATGACGCAGAAGGCGATGCTCCCGGGGGCGATCAGCTTGAACCCCTCGTCCTTCGGGATGATCTTGCAGTTCGGCGGAAAGATGCTCGAGACGTGGACCAGGTTCAGCTTCTCGATCCCGGCGTCCTTGAGCGCCAGCTCGAACGACCGGAGCTCGTCGCGATGGCTGCCGACGCCCTTCGTGAAGAAAATCTTCGTCGGGACGAGCGACAGTCCCGCCAGGGGGGCGCGACGCTCGACTTCGGGGAATCCTCCCGGTCCGCCGGTTTCGACGGCCGAGGCGCCCGGCGGGTTGGGATCGGTGGTTCGCTTCATCGTGATGCGGTCTCCTTGGTGATCGTGCCCGGCGCTTCGCGCTCAGGAGCCGCCGGGAGTTCCGGGCGGCGCCTGGTCGGCGGCGGTCTTCGCGAAACGGACGGTCACGAGGCAGCGGCGCGGCTCGACCGAGAGCCGCAGCGGGCCAGGATCGATCTCGACCTGGCGCTGGATTTTCTCGCGTTCTCCCGTGATGTCAATTGGAAGCGTGCCCAGGGAGTCGAGAGGAGCCACGACCGACCGCGGTCCGCGCACCTCCACGGAGTCGGGGAGGACCAGCACGGGACCGTCCACCCGATACCCGGCGGCCGGCGCGCCCGCGAGTCGCGGCGCCACCCGGACCCGTTTCTCCCGCTTCGGTTCGATGACGAGGTCCATCGCCCGCGGCTCCTCCACCTCGGTCACCGCCACGAGCTTCGAGAGCTCGGGCGGGAGCGCTTTCCCCGCCACGTCGTCGGCGGTGATCGTGGATCGGAATGTCCCCGGGACGGCATGGGCCAGGTCCACCGGAAGGTAGGGACTCGTGAGACCGAGCCGGATCAGGTCCTTCCACTTGCCGCGGATCTTCACCCCCACCCGCTCGGGCGGATGCCCGCTCACCGCCAGGGAATCCGGAAGCCCCGTCAGCGTGAGCGGGATTTGGAGGATCGACTCCCGCGGCTGCTCGGTCAGGACGTGCGCGTACAGAAGGAGCGCCAGCACCAGCGAGGCGAGCTT
>DATJEJ010000156.1:0-13770 GCA_035496795.1 Candidatus Omnitrophota bacterium | reverse complement strand
ATTTTTCCCCTTGCGTCGAGAACGTGGGTCGGCAGAAAGTAAGTACGCACTTAGCGCCGTGCTGCTGACGCCACGGCATCGAAGGGAGCCATGAGCGCACCGGAGTTCTTCCCCAAGCTACGCCTGAAGTCGGACGATCGCCGGTCCCAGATCCTGGCGGCGGCGCTCGACGTCTTCGCCGAGCTGGGATTTCACGGAGCCCGTACCCGGGACCTGGCCGAGAGGGCCGGCGTGAGCGAGGCGCTCCTCTTCCGCCATTTCGCGACGAAGGAGGACCTGGTCCGGGCGATCCTCGAGTCGGTCGGATTCGAAGAACGGATCGGCATGATGGAAGATCATTTCACCAAGCTGCCTCCGCGCGAGGGTCTGTGCCGCATCGCCGAGTACAGCCTGACGGCCCTCCGGGACGATCCGCGCGTCTTCCGCGTGATCTTCTTCGGCGTGCTGGAGGTGCCCGACCTCGCGGGCGAGTTCTACCGGAAATTCCTCTCCCGGCTCCTGGCCCTGGAGACGCGCCTCTTCGAGCGCGCCTTCGCGGAGCGGGGCGCCCGGCGCGCCGCGCAGGACGCGGCGGTCGCGGCGCGCTCCTTCCATGGGTCGCTCTTCTTCTACCAGATGACCGGCGCGATCGTCCGGATCGAGCCGCTGCCGAAGAATCCCAAGGAACGGGCCGAGGCGATCGTGAACCTCTACCTTCCCGAAGAGGCCGCATGAGACGCGCCCGGATCCCGGCCGTCGCGCTGGCCGTCACGGCCGTTCTGGCCGGCGCGCCCGCGGCGTACGCGATCACGCTCGAGCAGTGCATCGAGCTCGCGCGCAAGAACGCGCCGGCGCATCAAGTCTCGGAAGCGGGCGTCTCCCGCGCCGATCAGGCGATCCGCGAGGCGCGCGCGGCGCTCTCGCCCACGCTGCGGGTGGCGGGAAGCGCGATCGAGCGCAGCGAGTCCCCCAAGTTCATCATCCCGGTCCCCGGGTCGCCGAGCCCCGCGGTCGTGAAGACGGGGAGCGCGACCAGCGTCGACGTGCGCGCCGAGGCACGGCTGCCGATCGACGCGAGCGGCCAGAGCCGCGCCCTGGTGCGGGCGGCCGAGGCCGCGCACCGAAGCCAGCAGCGCTCCGCCGAGGAGGCGGACGCCGACCTCGTGCTCCGGGTGTCGCAGGCCTACTACCGCGTCATCGCCGCGGGACGACTGGAGACCGCGGCCGGCGAGGCGGTGCAGGCGGCGGGAGCGCGCCGGCGTCTTGCGGCCTCGCAGGTCCGCGCCGGAGTGGCGCAGCGCCTCGATTCGCTGCAGGCCCGCGTGGACCTCTTCCAGCGCGAGTCGGCGCTGATTCGCGCCCACGAGGCGGTGCAGACCTCGCGCGTGGAGCTGGAAACCGCGATCGGGACGCCGATCGACTCGACCGAAACCCTGGAGCCGCCCGGATCGCCCGATCCGGCGATCCCCGAGGCGGCACTCCTGGCGTCCTCGGCGCTTCGAAATCGCGCACAGCTGGCGGCGTTCGACGAGCAGCTCCGCGAGAACGAGCAGCGGATCCGGGCGGCGCGCGCAGGAAGGGGACCGACGATGGGCCTGTCGGGCACCGCGCAGTATCTGGGGCCGAACCGCCAGGAGGAATTCTTCAACACGCAGGACCCCGGCCTGAAGACCTACAACCTGTGGGCGGGGGTCGACGTCTCCTACTCGCTCTTCGACGGGGGGCTCTCGTCGGCGCGGGCGGGGGAGCTTCGCGCCGATCGCGCCGCCATCGAGGCGCGCCGCCGCCAGGCCGAGCTGGAGGTGCGGCGCGACGTGGAGCGCTCGCTCTCCGACCTGCGCGTGTCGCTCGCCATCTGGCAGTCCGATTCCTCCCGCGTGACCGCGGCGCGCGAGGCGCTTCGACTGGCCGAGGCGGGCTATCGCGGCGGGACGACCACGGCGTCCCAGGTGCGCGACGCCGAGAGCGCCCTCGCCGACGCGCGCGCCCAGGAGGCGCAGTCGCTCCTGGACACCTGGTCCGCGCGCGCGTCGCTCCTGCGCGCCGCCGGGCCGACCACATCGACGGGGGGACGGTAGCGCCATGGCCGAGAAAGCGGCGCCGTCGCGCGCCAAACGGATCCGCGGCCTCATCCTGCTGCTGGTCATCGTGGGCGGCGGCATCGCCATCTGGAAGTACCAGCACCGCCGCGAGGGGTACACGGGAGGGGACGTCACGACCACCGGCACGGTGGAAGCGGTGCAGGTGAGCCTGGGGTTCAAGGTCCCGGGGAAGATCGCGGACGTGCCGGTGAACGAGGGGGATCGCGTCCAGCCGGGGCAGGTGATCGCGCAGCTCGACGCGCAGGACCTGGACGTGGCGGTGCGGAGCGCGCAGGCCGCGCTGGAGTCGGCGCGCGCGGCCCTGGGCCAGGCGCGGGCGAACCGCGAGAAGGCCGCGCGTGACCTCGCCCGCATGCGCGAGCTCTCGCGGGAGGGGGCTTCGACGCAGCAGCAGCTGGACGCCGCGGTCGCGGCGGCCGCCGTGGGACGCGCGCAGGTGGACGCCGCCGCCGCGCAGGTGCACCAGGCGGAGAGCGCGCTGGCGCAGGCCCAGCTCACCCGCTCCTACGCCGTGATCCGGTCGCCCCTGGCCGGGCAGGTGACGGAGAAGATCCACCATCCGGGCGAGATGGTCACCGTCGGTACGGCGGTGGTCACGATCGCCGATCTCGACACGCTCAAGGTGCACGCCGCCGTGGACGAGACGCGCGTGGGCGCCGTGCGCCCCGGCGATTCCGTCTCGGTGCGCGTCTACACGTTCGACAAGAAGGTCTTCGCCGGGGTCGTGACCGACGTCTCCCCCTCGGGCGATTTCGCGACCCGGAAGGACTGGGGCGCCCAGCGGCGCGACATTCGCACGTTCGACGTCACCGCGCGGATCCCCAATCCGGAAGGCCTCCTCAAGGACGGCATGACCGCCGACGTGACGATCCACGCCGGCACGCCCGGCGCCGTGCCCGAGGCACGGGCGGAGGGAGCCCGGTGATCCCGGACGAAGTCGCGGACCCGGCGGCGCCGGCGATCGTCGTCGAGCACCTCACCAAGAAGTTCGGCGATTTCACGGCCGACGACGATCTCAACTTCACCGTCGCCCGGAACGAGATCTTCGGAATCCTGGGACCGAATGGCGCGGGGAAGAGCACCCTCGTGCGTATGCTCACGACGCTGCTGCGCCCGACCTCGGGGCGGGCCCTGGTGATGGGATTCGACGTGGCCCGGCGCACGAACGCGGTCCGCCACTCGATCGGCGTGATCCCGCAGGCCAACACCGTCGACTCCGACCTCTCCGCCTGGGAGAGCCTCGACATCTACGGGAAGTTCTACGGGATGTCGCGCAAGGAGCGCATCGACCGCTCCACGGAGCTCCTCCAGGCCGTGGGGCTCTGGGACTGGAAGGACCAGCCGGCCGGAACGTACTCGGGCGGGATGCGCCGCCGCCTCGAGATCGCGCGCGGACTGGTCCACCGGCCCCACGTCTTCTTCCTCGACGAGCCCACCACGGGTCTCGACCCGCAGAGCCGCCGCGTGATCTGGGAGCTGCTCGAGAAGCTCCGCGGCGAGAGCGAGCTGACGGTGCTGATCTGCACGCACTACATGGATGAAGCGGACCGGCTGTGCGACCGGCTCGCGATCATCGACCACGGCAAGATTGCCGCGCTCGGCACGCCGAAGGAGCTCAAGGAGTCGGTCCCGGGTCAGGAAGCGGTCCGGGTCGAGTTCTTCCGCGAGGTGGCCGAGCCATTGCGGGAGTCCTTGCGTGCGCTTCCCGATGCCAAGGACGCGGCGCGCGACGGGGACCACGCCGTTCGGATCGTGCTGACCACGGACGTCGTGCCGCTCGAGGCGATCCTCGACGCGGCCCGCCGCGCCGACAACAAGGTGAAGAGCGTCACGCTGGAGGAGCCGACCCTCGACGACGTCTTCATCCACTACACGGGGCGCGGGCTCCGCGACGCCGTTTCCACCGAGTACGTCCGCCCCCTGCCGTCGATCATGAGGTAGCGCGTGACCCTCCCGTTCAACGTGAGCCGCACCCTCGCCGTTGCCGAGCGCGACCTGCGCCGCTTCCGGCGCAACATCCAGCTCGTGATCCCGATGGTGATGATGCCGATCATCTACCTGCTCATCCTCGGGAAGTCGATGGGGGGCGACCTGCACCACATTCCCGTGGCGATCGTCGTCGAGGACGAGGGGGCGGCCGCCGCGGCGGTCCGGAAGCAGATGATGACGCTGGAGGCCGCCCGGCAGCTGTTCGAGGTCCGCGAGGAGAGCGACGTGCGGACCGCGGTGGACCGGCTGCGGCAGGGGGAGTACCGCGCCGTGGTGATCGTGCCGCCCAACTTCAGCGAGGACTTCGCGCGCGGCGAGAAGGCGGAGTTGGGGCTGGCGCTGGACAATACCGACGGGACCTCGTCGAACACGATCGAGGGGGAGATGCGGCGCGCCATCGCCGACCTGCGCGTGGAGGGGCGCGCTCCTCCCGTGGCCCGCGTCGGCGTGACGGTGGAGCGCGTGGACGTCTACGGGCACAAGAACTACATGCAGTACCTGGTTCCCGGGGTGATCGCGCTCGCCCTCTTCTTCGTCGCGATGGTGGCGGGCGGGATCATCCTGGTGGACGACCGCGCGCGCGGGATCCACGAGGGGTACTTCGTCACGCCGCTCACCTCGCTCGACCTGGTGATGGGGCTCACGCTCTCGGCCACGACCCTGGCCCTCTGCATGGGCACCCTGGTGACGGTCTCCTCCATCGCGATCGCGCAGCTCCCGCTCATCGGCGGACTGCCCACGCTCCTCATGGTGGAGTTCACGATCTTCCTGCTGGGGCTGGGCCTGGTGCTCTTCATGTTCACGCTGATGGCCCGGGTGTCCAATCCCATGACGCCGCGCGCCCTGTTCGGCATCCTCAACGTGATCACCTTCTTTCCGAGCGGCGCGCTCTATCCCACGGAGAGCTATCCCGCCTGGCTCCAGGCGCTCTCGCGCGTCAACCCGATGCGCTACGCGGTGCACGCGCTTCGGAACCTGCTCCTCAAGGGGGTCGGCTTCCAGGCCGTGCTCCCCGATTTCCTGATCCTGATCGCCTTTGCGGGCGTGATGCTGGTGCTCGCCTCCACGCTGTTCAAGCGGACCCTGTAGACCCCTCCGGGCCGGATGGTCCCTCCGGCCCGCTGGCCATGATCCCTCGGTAGCAGCGCGCCACCCCCTCCCAGGCCGTAGGATGGCCGTGGGCCGGAGGAGGGCCCGCGATATGGCGAAGCACACGATCGCTTGGCTGCCGGGGGACGGCATCGGCGTCGAGGTCATGGAGGCGGCGCGCCTCGTCCTCGACGCCGTTCAGTTCGACGCCACCTACACGCATGGCGACATCGGATGGGAGTTCTGGCGCCGCGAAGGGGATCCCTTCCCGCAGCGCACGATCGAGCTGCTCCGCGGCGTCGACGCCGCGATGTTCGGAGCCATCACCTCGAAGCCGCTCCGGGAAGCCGAGAACGACCTCGAGCCGTGGCTCCAGGGGAAGGGGCGGGTCTACCGCTCGCCGATCGTCCGGATGCGCCAGCTCTTCGACCTGTACGTCTGCCTGCGCCCCTGCCGCGCCTTCCCGGGCAACCCGCTCAACTACAGGGAGGGGATCGATCTCGTGGTGTTCCGCGAGAACACCGAGGACCTCTACGCCGGGGTCGAGTTCCCGACCGTGCCCGACCGGCTGCGCGACACGCTGACGGCCATCTCCCCGGCCTTCAAGCCCTTCTCCGAGATGGCCGGCGACGAGTACGCCATCTCGTGCAAGGTGAACACCAAGCACGGCTCCGAGCGGATCGTGCGGGCCGCGTTCGAGTTCGCCCGGAAGTTCGGCCGGAAAAAGGTCACCGTGGTGCACAAGGCGAACGTCGTGCGCGCCACGGACGGGCTCTTCCTCGAGGAAGCCCGCCGCGTGGCCCAGGACTTCCCGGAGATCGCCATGGACGACGCGAACATCGACGCCATGACGATGTGGCTCCTCAAGAACCCCTTCAACTACGACGTCATCGTCGCGCCCAACCTGTACGGCGACATCATCTCCGACCTGTGCGCCCAGATGGTGGGGGGGCTGGGTTTCGGCTGCTCGGGAAACATCGGCAGCGATGTCGCCGTCTTCGAGCCGACGCACGGCTCGGCGCCGAAGCACGCGGGAAAGTACAAGGCCAATCCGATCGCGACCATCCTCGCGGCGAAGATGATGCTGGAGTGGCTGGGAGAGACGGAGCGCGCCCGCGTGATCGAGAGCGCCGTGGCCGAGGTGATCCGCGAAGGAACCGTTCGCACGTACGACATGGGGGGGGCGGCCGGCACGCTCGATATGGCGCGCGCCATCGAGGCGAAGTGCCGAGCCGCCTTCCCGGCTTCCAACCGCGCGGGGATCACCCCCGCCTAGAGCGGCACGGGCTGGCCCGTGCCAAGAGGCGCCATGAACCCAATCGTCCTGCACGAGGTCGGACCCCGGGACGGCCTCCAGATGGAAAAACAGATCGTTTCGACCGCGAAGAAGGAGTCGTGGATCCGGAAGATCATGGCCTCGGGCGTGGACGCCGTGCAGGTGGGCTCCTTCGTCCACCCGGACAAGGTTCCGCAGATGGCCGACACCGACAAACTCTTCCGCCGCCTGGTGCCGCAGCCGGGCGCCAGGTCCGGCGGCCCGGTGCTCTCCGGCCTGGTGCTGAACGAGAAGGGCCTGGAGCGGGGCCTGGTGTGCGGCGTGGAGCTCTTCTGCATGGGTGCTTCGGCCAGCGAGACGCACAGCCTGGCGAACACCGGGATGGGAAGCGAAGAGGCGACGACGCGGATCATCGCGACCGCGCGGAAAGCCGTCGCGGCGGGGCACCGCGTGCAGCTCTCGGTGCAGTCGGCGTTCGGGTGCGGGTTCGAGGGGCCGGTCCCGGAGGAGCGCGTCCTCGAGATGGTGCGCGCCTACGTGGACGCGGGATTCCGTTCGATCAGCCTCGCCGACACCGCGGGGCATGCGCGGCCGAGCCAGGTGGAGCGGCTCTTCGGCGCCGTCTTCGGGATCGATCCCACGATCGAATGCGCCTGCCACTTCCACAACACCTACGGCCTGGGCATGGCGAACCTCTTTGCCGCGATGCGTGCCGGCGTCACGTCGTTCGAGACCTCCTTCGCCGGGCTGGGCGGATGCCCGTTCACGAAGGTCGCCGCCGGGAACGTGGCGACCGAGGACTTCGTGCACGCGCTGCACTTGGAGGGGCTGCGCCCGGACGTCGACCTGGACCGCCTGATCGAGCTGGCGCGTGAGGTCGCGGCCCACTTCGGGCGCGACCTGCCCGGATTCGTCTACAAGACGGGGCCGATCCCGACCAAGGTGCCCGCGTGAGCGCAGAGGCCAAGGGCAACGGGACGGGCCGGCCGATGCTGGAGGATATCCGCGTCCTCGACCTGACCAACGTGCTCGCCGGTCCCTTCGCGACGCTGCACCTGGCGCTGCTCGGCGCCGACGTCGTCAAGATCGAGAACCCGAAGGACGGAGACCTGGCGCGGAAGCTCGGCATCGTGCCCGAGCTGAACGAGCAGCTCATGGGCACCTCCTTCCTCGCCCAGAACGCCAACAAGAAATCGGTCACGCTGAATCTCAAGACGCCGGAGGGGAAGGAGATCTTCCTTCGCCTCGCCCAGGAGGCCGACGTCCTCGTCGAGAACTACCGCCCGGACGTCATGGAGCGGATGGGGCTGGGCTACGCCACCCTCGCCGCGCAGAACCCGCGCCTGATCTACTGCGCCATCTCGGGGTTCGGGCACACCGGCCCCGAGGCCCTGAAGCCGGCCTACGACCAGATCATCCAGGGGCTGAGCGGCGTCATGGCGGTGAACGGGGACGAGCGGCTGAACCCGCTCCGCGCCGGCTTTCCGGTGTGCGACACGGTCGGCGGGCTGAACGCGGCGTTCGCGATCCTGGCGGCCCTGTACCACCGTGAGCGGACCGGCGAGGGGCAGTTCGTCGACGTGGCGATGCTCGATTCGATCATGCCGCTCATGGGCTGGGTCGCCGCCAATCTCCTGATCGGCGGGCAGCAGCCGGTCTTGATGGGGAACGACAACTTCACGGCGGCGCCGTCGGGGACCTTCCGGACCCGGGACGGATGGGTGAACATCGCCGCGAACAAGCAGGAGCAGTGGGAAGCCCTCTGCGAGGAGCTCGGCCTGGCCGAACTTCTCGCCGATCCGCGCTTCCAGAAGCGCGACACGCGAAAGAAGAATCGGAAGGAGCTCACCCCGATCCTCGAGGCGCGGCTCACGCAGTGTCCGACCTCGGTCTGGGTGCAGCGCCTGAACGCGCGCGACGTCCCGACCGGCGCCATCCTGAGCCTCGAGGACGCCCTGCGCCAGCCGCAGGTCCGCCATCGAGGCACCCTGGCCGACGTGCCGGTGGAGGGAATCGGCACCATCCCGCTCTTCGGCCTCACCGCGAAGTTCGAAAAGACACCGGGCGCCATCACCGGGCCGCCGCCGCGCCTCTCGGCGCACACCGCCGAAGTGCTCGCGGGAGCCGGCGTGGGTGGCGACCAGCTGGGAGCCCTCCGGGCGAAAGGAGTCGTGTAGCGCCATGGGCATGACGTACGTGCAGAAGCTCCTCGCGCGCACCCTCGGCCGCCGCGATCTGGCCGTCGGGGACGTGGTCGAGCCGGCGGTGGATCTCGCGATGTCGCACGAGAACGCCGCCCTCGTCCTGAACCAGTTCCACGAGATCTTCCAGGGGACGGGCCGCGAGGCCCGCGTCTGGGATCCCCAGCGGATCGCGATCGTCTTCGACCACCGCGTGCCCGCCGAATCGGCGAAGACCGCGAGCAACCAGAAGAAGGTGCGCGAGTTCGTGGCGCGCGCCGGGATCACCAAGTTCCACGACGTGCGGGGCGACGTGGGCGGGATCTGCCATCAGATCCTTCCCGAGAACGGTTACGTGCGACCCGGCGCGGTCGTCGTGGGCACCGACAGCCACACCACCACGCACGGCGCGCTGGGCGCCTTCGCGTTCGGCATCGGCGCGACTGAGATGGCCTCGGTCTGGACGCTGGGACGCATCCTGAACGTCGAGGTGCCGGGCACGATCCAGATCGTGGTGAACGGAGTCTTCCGCGACGACGTCTATCCGAAAGATCTGATCCTGCACCTGATCGGAGAGCTCTCGGCGGAGGGGGCGAACTACAAGGTCCTCGAGTTCACCGGCTCGGCGATCCACGCCATGTCCACGTCGGGACGGCTCGTGCTGTGCAACATGGCGGTCGAGGCGGGCGCCACCGCAGGCGTCGTGCCGCCCGATGCCGAGACGCTGCGCTACCTGAAGGAGGAGGCTGGGGTGAAGGAGCGGATCGAGATCTTCGGTCCCGACCCCGACGCCGCCTACGAGCGGGTGATCCACATCGACGCGGGAGCGCTCACGCCGCAGGTCGCCTGCCCGCACGCCGTGGACAACGTCAAACCCGTCACGTCGGTGAAGGGAACCAAGGTGCAGCAGATCGTCATCGGCTCCTGCACCAACGGCCGGCTGGACGACATCGAGGTCGCCGCGCGCACGCTCAAGGGGCGGAAGGTCGCCGCGGGGACGCGCATGCTCGTCTTCCCGGCGTCGTGGCGCATCTTCCACCAGGCGCTGGACCGCGGCTACCTGCGCGATCTCATGGAGGCGGGCGCGGTGGTATGCAATCCGGGCTGCGGTCCCTGCCTCGGGGTGCACCAGGGCGCGCTGGGAGACGGCGAGGTCGCTCTCTCCACCACGAACCGGAATTTCAAGGGACGTATGGGCAATCCGACCGGCGAGGTCTATCTCTGCTCGCCCGCCGTCGCCGCCGCCAGCGCGGTCGCCGGCGTGATCACCGACCCGAGGGAGGCGCACTGACATGACGGAAGGACGGGTCGTGAAGAAGCTGGGAGACGACGTCTCCACCGACATCATCTATCCGGGGCGGTTCATGGCCACGGTGCTCCCGAGCGAGACGCCTCAGCTCGCCTTCGCCGACGACGCGCCCTTCAACGGCGCGCTGAAGTCCGGCGGCGTGCCTCCGGGCAGCGTCCTGGTGGCCGGGAAGAACTTCGGATGCGGCTCCTCCCGCGAGCAGGCCGCATCGTGCCTCAGGGGGCACGATCTCGTGGTCGTGGCGAGGGACTTCGCGCGCATCTTCCTCCAGAACGGCATCAACCTCGGGCTCCGCATGGTGATCTGCCCGACGATCGAGGCCGATGAGGGGGACATCCTGGGCTTCCGCGATGGGGCGGTCGTGAACCGGCGAACCGGTCGCTCGTATCCGATCGTGCCGCTGCCGAAGGCACGGCAGGCGATCATCGACGCGGGGGGCCTGGTTCCGTACACGCGGAGGCTCCTGCTCGCGAAACCGGCGTAGGGACAGGGCTCTACTTCGCGCGGGCCCGCACGCGCTTCGGCACGTCGGTGGTGCGGATCGTCGTTCTGGAGTGAAGGGGCCGCAGGGAGGGGCGTGACCGCGGCAAGGCGCGACGCCGGCCCGGTCGCGGACCCAACCCCTCGAGAACCCCCTCGAACACCTGCCGGACGAAGGCTTTCGTCATCGGCTCCTGCCGCACGAACTTCCGATAGAACAGCGGCCCGAAGAGGAGATCCACGGCGACCAGGGGAGCGATCCGGTTCCCGAGGGACCCGGATGCCTGCGCCCTGCGAATGACCTCGGCGGTGGCGCGCCGGCGCGGGTTGAAGAGGCCGTTCAACAGGGCGTCGCGCACGTCGGCGTCGTTCTGCGCCTCGCCCAGGAGCGAGAGCAGGAGCCGGCCGGGAAGGGCGTCCATGGCCTGCGCCACGCGGTGGAGCTCGGTCCGAAGGGCCCGAACCGGATCCGCTCCCGCGTCCGGCGGGGGCGCCGCGGTCGCCGCGAGTCGGAGCAGCACCTCCACGACCAGGGCAGGACGATGCGGCCACCACCGGTAGATCGTGGTCTTGGCCACCCCCGAGCGGGCCGCGATCGCTTCGATCGTGGCCGCCGGATAGCCCCCCTTCTCGAACAGGTCGCAGGCCGCGTCAAAAATGGCCTGCCGGGCCTTTTCGCTGCGGGGACGCCCCCGGGAACCCGGGTGATCCGCTCCTGTCGTCATGCCGCGACATTACGCTACAAGACGTAGCGTTATCAAGTTTCTTTCCATCGGCCTCTTCCTGTGTGACCCCGGTCACCCTCCTCGTGTGATGGCGCGCACCACATCGCCGCCGGCGGCGATTTGCTGAATCGCTACGGTGCGTAGCGTATCCAAGGCTTCGAGCGCCGCCGGAACCGCTGGCCGCGCGACCCCCACGAAACGTTCGAAACGACACCCGCACCGCCAAGGGAGGAGTCCGCCATGAAAGCTCCGATTCGCGTCTTCCGGCTCCTGGCCGTCCCGCTCCTGCTCCTCGCGACGGCGACGTCCTGCAACTCCGGGAAGAGCAACCCCACCGGGCCAGGCGGCGCCGGCGGAGAGCTGGGCTCGGGCGTGCTCGGCCCGGGCGCCGTCTACCAGCACACGTTCGCGAGCGCCGGGTCGTACGCGTACCACTGCGTGTTCCACGCGCCCATGCGGGGCATCGTGCAGGTCAACGCGGCGGCGGCCGATTCGATCGCCCACGTGAGCATCACGAGCAGCACGACGACCTTCCCCGGCGCGACCATCCGGCCGGGAGGCAGCGTCACCTGGACGAACAACACGCAGCTCGACCACACCGTCACCAGCGACTGAGCGCAGGAGAACGTTCGACCGCTCTGAGCCAGCCGCTCGAGCACACCCACGACCGGAGGACACGACCATGAACAAGACGATCGTCGCCGCGATGGCATCGGGAATGTTGCTCGCCACGGCCCCCAGCGGCATCGGCCAGGGCACCCGTCATTCCTTCTCCTTCAACGCCGTGAACATCAGCGGAGCGCCGAGCGGAGCGGTCACGCTCGCCGGCGGCGGCGTCTACGACATCGGATCGGGATTCCAGCAGGGCGGCGGCGCGTTCCACTGCACCCAGGACATCACGCAGGGGCCGCTCGCGGGACTGCGCGCGGGCGAGGGCGTCCGCTGGGCGACGGTGGCGCTGGTGCCGTCGACCGGCTTCAAGTGCGGCAGCGACGCGGGCGAGCCGCTGAAGACCGCGACCACCGACGAGGACACCGTGGTCCTGCAGGCGATCTTCTTCCGGCAGGCCGACGGGAACAATCCGTCGTTCACCGCCAAGGTATTCGTCTCGGCGTCGGACGAAGATCCGGACGCGCCCGGGGTCCAGAACGTGTGGATCCAGGGCGTGGGCTGCGCCGAGGCGACCGTCAACGTTCGTTAGCCCCATTCGACAGAAACGAGGTCCCTCATGGATACCCTACGCAGATACGTGGCAGTCGCGCTGGCGGTGGCCGCGATCTACCTGCCGGGGACGGCGCGCATCGCCCGGGCGGAATGGCCCCGGTTCGGGCGCCCGGTCGTCACGGCGATCAACAGCCAGCAGCGCGCCGCCGTGGCCGCCGACGGCGCCGGCGGAACGATCATCACCTGGCAGGATTCTCGAAGCGCGAAGATCAACGTCTTCGCCCAGCACGTGCTGGCCTCGGGCGAGCTGGATGGCGCATGGCCGATCGACGGACGGTCGCTCCTGGCGGATCCCGCCGCCCTGGACAGCGCGGACGGGGGACAGACCTCGCAGCACATCGTGTCCGACGGTGCCGGCGGCGCGATCGTGGCCTGGCTGGACGTCCGCCCGGGCAGCGCCTCCGCCGACATCTACGCGCAGCACGTCCTGGCTTCGGGCGTCGTGGACCCGCGGTGGCCCGTGAACGGCATCGCCGTGTCCGGCGCCGTGGGAGCGCAAGAGCTGCCGGTCATCGCCGAGGACGGTTCCGGAGGCGCCTTCGTCGCCTGGGAAGATCAGCGCGATCCGAGCAACCTCGACGTGTTCGCCGAACACGTGCTGAGCACGGGGACCCTGGACCCCGCATGGCCGGCCAACGGGTTCGCCGTCGGGAGCGGAATCGGCAGCCAGGGGCGCCCGGCGATCGGCTTCGACGGAGCTCACGGAGCGATCGTCGCCTGGGTCGACAACCGCTCCGGCACGGCGGACCACATCTTCGCCCAGCACCTGAAGCTCACGGGCGTCGACCCCGCGTGGCCCGCGAACGGACGCGGGATCTCCGGGGCCACCGCGGAGGAGTCCCGGCCGATCGTCGTGTCCGACGGCGCAGGCGGCGCGATCGTGACCTGGCAGGCGTTCCACTTCAATCAGACGGAGTACGCCCAGCACGTGACCGCGGGGGGGACGCTGGATCCCGCGTGGCCCGCTGCCGGGCTCCGTCTGAGCGCCAGCGAGCTCGACGAAACGCAGTCGACGATCGCCCCCGACGGCGCGGGGGGCGCCATTGTCGCCTGGAAGGAGAACTTCGACGTCATCCTTCAGCACGTGCTGGCCACGGGATCCCTCGATCCCCAGTACGGCGCGACGGGCCGCCCGGTGGTGGACCTCCCCAGCGGCCAGGGCGATCCCGCCATCGTCGCGACCGGCGGCGGTGGCGCCATCGTGGCCTGGACCGACACCCGGAAGGGCACCGACGTCGACATCTATGCCATGCAGGTCTCGGCCATCGTCACGACCGGCGTTCCCGACTCCACCCCGCCGGGACTCGCGCTGCGGCGGCCGGGGCCCAATCCCGCGCGAGGATCGGTCACGCTGCGCTTCTCCCTGCCGAGCCCGGCGCCCGCGCGCTTGACCATCTTCGACGCGAGCGGCCGGCTG